>JBJKPO010000074.1:0-5747 GCA_046706235.1 Bacillota bacterium
CGCCGAAACGGCTTGGTTGTTTTTCGTATGGTTCAGGATGCTGTTCCGAATTCTTTAGCGGTCTGGCAAGCAACGAATCGCAAAAAATCATCAAGGAATTGAATTTTGAAACCCATTTAAACAATCGGTACAGATTAAATATGGATGAATATCATCAGCTATTACTGGGAAGCAACGCGGTCAAATTCGGGACCCGGAATGTCAGCCTCGACTGGGATTTTCTGGCGCAGTCCCGGAAGGACCATTCAGGGATGAAACGTCTGTATTTAAAGGAAATCAAGGAATTCCACCGGGAATACGAATGGGTATAAGGAGGCGTTAAGTGTTATGAAAATAGTTTTATGTGGATTTGGAACTGAAGGACCGCTTCGTAATATTTTAGCTTTAAGCCTGGCTCTTCGAAGCGCTGGGCATGAACCAATCGTTTGCGCGCCGCCGGATTTCAGTCATTTATTTTCACGGCAAGAAATTCCTTTTTGTCCGGTAGGATTTGATTTCCGGAAAATGATGGAAGAGGAATCAAAAAAAATTAATCCGGTCAAATTTATCGGTGTAATCAATAATTTTGCCTTCAATTATGTACAAGCTCAATTTAACGGAGTATTGGAAACGGCACGGAAGGGAGCGGATTTAATTATCGCCATCGGTCTCGATTATTCCGGGAGAAGCGTGGCTGATTATTTGAAAATTCCTTATCGATATATCTCGAATCTGCCTACTTTTTATGAATCGAAAGAGCATGTACCGTTAATGTTTCCCTTCCCAAAGCTTCCCAAAAGTGTGAATTACGTTTTGTGGAAACTATCGAATTTTTCATTAGGCCTTTATTTCGGTAACAAGATCAACAAAGTAAGGCAGCTGCATCAAATGGAAAAAGTAGCCGATTTAAATAAATATCTGACCGATGATTCTATTTTATGCGAGGATAATCATTTAGTACAAATGCCGGCGGATGTCGGCGTAAAATATACCCAAATTCCTTATTTGCATCTGAAGGAAGAGAATGAATTAGATGCTGGATTAGTTAAATTTATTGAGAAAGGCCCGGCGCCTATCTATATTGGCTTTGGAAGCATGACCGACGGCGCGCCGGAAAAAACCAAAGAAATACTTCAGAAATTAATTGATCAGCGCCGGTTCAGAATGGTTATTTCCAAAGGTTGGGCTAAATTAGGTTTGGATAATCGTGATCAGAATGTATTTTTTGTTGATAATGTTCCTCACCTGAAACTTTTTCCGAAAATGTCGATTATTATTCATCATGGAGGCGCCGGAACCTTCAATGCCGCCGCTTGGTCGGGAATATCTCAAATAATTGTCCCGCATATCATAGATCAGTTTTACTGGGGACGGCGGAGTTACGAGTTAAAGATTGGTCCAAAGCCGATTCCCAGGACACGCTTGTCATTTAGAAATTTATTAGGCGCCATTGAAGAAGTATCGTCCAATAAAGATATTCAAAACAACGCGAAAATTTTGGCTGAAAAGTTACAAAAAAGGGACGGTATTCGAGAGGCGATCGCTATTATCGAAAAAATAGAATAAAACGTTATCTGTAAAGGAAAAAGAAATTCCGCCCAGAATATGAATGAGATAGGAGTGAAGGGATTTTGAAAATAATTTTAGGTGTATTTGGAAGCGTGGGAGATGTCCGTCCGGCTTTGGCTTTAAGCCTGGCTCTTCGTAAAGCGGGGCATGAGCCGATCATTTGCGCGCCGCCGAATTTTCGTGATTTATTTTCCCAATCGGAGCTTCCTTTTTATCCGATAGCATTCGATTCTCGAAAAATGATGGAAGAGGAATTGAAAAAAATTACTAACCCAGTTAAATTTTACAGAATGTTGAATAAATTTCAATACAGTTTCACCTGGGGCCAATTTAATGATTTAGTAAAAGTCGCTGAGAACGGGGCCGATTTAATTATGGCGACCGGTCTTTGTATCGGCTCAACCGTGGCTGATTATTTAAAAATTCCCTTTCGCTATTATACGAGTATACCAAACTTTTTTGTTTCCAAATATCATGTACCAGTAAATCTCCCGGTCCAAAAGCTTCCCAAATGCGTGAATATCGTCTTATGGAAATTATCAAGGTTGGCATTTAAGCGGTTTATGGGGAAATATATTAGTAAAATAAGGGTGTTACATAAATTACGAGAGGGAAATTATTTAAACGAAGAGTCTATTTTATGTGCGGATCGTGATTTGGTTCAGATGCCGGCCGATGTCCGGCAAAAATATACCCAAGTCGGTTATTGGCATTTAAATGAAGAAACTGAACTGGATGCTGAATTAGTTCAATTTATTGAGAAAGGTCCGGCGCCGATCTATATTGGTTTCGGAAGTATGACGGACGGCTCGCCCGACAAGACCAAAGAAATACTACAGAAATTGATTGATTTACAGCGATTCCGATTGGTTATTTCCAAAGGATGGGCTAAATTAGGCGTGGGTGTGGATGATAATGAGAATGTATACTTGGTTGATAATGTTCCTCATCTGAAACTTTTTCCGAAAATGGCCCTTATTATTCATCATGGGGGCTCCGGGACCGTCAATGCCGCGGCTCGCTCCGGAATACCCCAAATAATTGTTCCGCATATAATGGATCAGTTTTATTGGGGACGGCTGATTTACGAGTTAAAGATTGGCCCGCGGCCGATTCCCAGGACCAGATTAACCTTTAAAAAATTATTGGGCGCCATTGAAGAGGTAATGGCAGGTAAAGACATTCAAAACAATGCCGAACAATTGGGCGAGAAGTTACGGAAATCGGATGGAATTAAAGACACCATTGCCATTATCGAAGCGATAGATAAAAAAATCTTATCATAAATTATCAATTATTAATCCGGTGGATAAATATAACTAACAATATGACAAAAATGTTCAATTACTACTTTGTTTTCGATAAGAGATAGACTTCTTTTGCCACCGGCTTAATAGAATGGAGAATAGATGATGCATATTGATGAACTTAAAACCGTTCGAAAAAAACTGGGGATTCAAATGGTCGGGAGCCAGCTCCTGGAAATTGTTGACGTGCTTGAGAAACCTTTAAATTATTTGGTTTTTGGTCTTGGCAACGACTCCATCTTTTGGCATGAAACAAATCAGGGGGGCAGAACCGTATTTATTGAAGATAATCAAAAATGGTTTCAAAAGATAACCGGGAAATATCCTTTTATTAAAGCTTATCTGGTGGAATACGGCACCAAAAGGTCGGAATGGGAAGCTTTGTTAAATTGTCCGGAAAAACTTCATCTCGCCCTGCCTGACGATATTTTAAATACAAAATGGGATGTGGTTTTAGTCGATGCTCCTCCGAGTTACCTCAATAGTTTGCCCGGCAGAATGAAAAGTATCTATATGGCTTCGATCTTGGTCAAAGAAGGCGGTCATGTTTTCGTCCATGATTGTCAAAGGAAAATCGAATGCCGATACTGCGACAGATATTTAGGCGAAAAAGAATTGCTTAAAGTAGTAAATGGAAGGTCGCGTTTTGGATTTACAATTTTGCGTCATTATCAATGAAGTTAAATTAAGGGGAGTAATCTGATGGATTATCAAACTTTAAGAGTACGATTTGAAGAACAGATCTGTTTTATTCAGATTTACCGGCCGGAAGATAACAACACGATTAACGATCAACTGGGCGTCGATTTTAAAAATGTATTGGCCAAATGTAAAACGGAAAGCTCAATTATCGTTTTAGAGGGATTACCGGAAGTTTTTTGTTTCGGCGCCGATTTCAAAGGAATTCAAATGGCTATGGTTCAAGGTGGCCCTTTACAGCAAGATCCCGTTCCAATGTATGAGGTGTTGCAAGAATTAGCCACCGGTCCGTTTATTTCGATAGCCCATGTTCGCGGCAAGGCCAATGCCGGCGGAATAGGTTTCGTGGCGGCATGCGATATAGTTCTGGCTGATAAAACCGCGGTATTCAGCTTATCGGAACTATTATTCGGAGTATTTCCCGCTTGCGTATTGCCATTTTTGATAAAAAGGGTCGGTCTTCAAAAAGCACATTATATGACGCTGATGACTCAACCGATTCCGGTCGATAAAGCATATTCCTGGGGATTGGTCGATGCTTACGAGGATCAGAGCGAAAATCTGTTGCGGAAACATTTGTTGCGGTTACGATTGCTTTCGAAAACCGCCGTTACTCGTTATAAAAAATATTGGCAAAGTTTGAACAAGCCGTTGGAGCAATTCAAGGAAACGGCAATCGCCGCTAATTTGGAAGTCTTCTCCGATCCCGATAATTTGCAAGGCATTGTAAATTATGTGACAACCGGAAAGTTTCCCTGGGAAAAATCATAGGAAATGTAGATTCAAACTATTTCTTAATTCAAAGGACGAGAAAAAGATGATTACCGCCGCTTCGCTTGGCAGTGAAGAGTTTAAAAGAGATTTCCACTTAAAATATGCTTATGTAACTGGGGCAATGTACCGGGGAGTTGCCTCGCCGGAAATGGTTGTCAAAGTAGGGAAAGCGGGTATGCTGGGTTTTTTGGGGACAGGTGGAATGGAACTTGATAAAATCGAAACCGCCATTCAGTTCATCCAAAAGGAGCTATCCGACGGACAAACTTTCGGCATGAATTTGCTTCACCATCCGGATAATCCAGCAGTGGAGGAAAAGACCGTTAATTTGTTTTTAAGATATCAGGTAAGAAATATTGAAGCTTCCGCCTTTTTTGGAATAACTCCTTCCCTGGTCCGCTATAAAGCCAAAGGTTTGCATAAAGACGCCGCGGGAGGCGTTTTAAGTCTGAATAAGATTATTGCTAAAATATCCAGGCCGGAAGTTGCGGAAGCTTTTCTGGGTCCGGCGCCGGAAAGGATTGTAGCTAGACTACTGGAAGAAGCTAAAATTACCAAAGAGGAGGCGGAAATTTTAACAACGATTCCCGTGGCCGATTGTTTATGCGTTGAAGCGGATTCCGGGGGCCATACCGACGGCGGCGTGGCTTATACCTTGATGCCGGCGATTGTCAAATTACGGGATGAGATGATTAAGAAATATCGGTATCCTAAAATAGTTAAAATTGGAGCGGCCGGAGGAATCGGGACCCCGGAAGCCGCGGCGGCGGCGTTTGTATTAGGCGCGGATTTTATCGTTACCGGTTCAATCAACCAATGCACGGTTGAGGCCGAAACCAGTAATGCCGTAAAAGATTTGTTACAGCAAATGAACGTTCAGGATACCGAGTACGCACCGGCCGGAGATATGTTTGAATTTGGCGCCAAGGTTCAAGTATTGAAAAAAGGTTTGTTCTTCCCCGCCAGAGCCAATAAGCTTTATGATTTATACCGGCAATACAATTCTTTGGATGAAATCGACGCCAAAACCAAGGCCCAAATCCAGGAACGATATTTCCGGCGTAGTTTTGAAAGCGTGTATCAGGATGTAAAAAATTTTTATCCGGCCGGTGAAATCGAAAAGGCGAACAGCAATCCCAAGCATAAAATGGCCTTGATTTTTCGCTGGTATTTCGGTTATAGCACTCAACTGGCTTTAAGCGGCAACACCGATTTTCAAACGGATTTCCAGATACATACCGGGCCTGCTTTGGGTGCCTTTAACCAATGGATGAAAGGGACCGAACTTGAGAATTGGCGAAACCGTCACGTTGATGAGATTGGTTTGAAAATCATGCGGGAAACGGCTGATTTTTTAAACAACTGTTTCCAAAGGAGATTTTTGAACGCAGAATAAACTATTTTAATGTAATAAAAATA
>JBJKPO010000075.1:0-10171 GCA_046706235.1 Bacillota bacterium
TAATAAAATCAATTCCCCGAGAATGCTTTTTTGATATATTGACTGGTCTCCGGTAATACTTAACCAAAATTTTTTTAAAACTCCGGCATATTGGCAAAGCTCTTGAAAATCATATGCTTGACCTAGAAAACAAACATTTAGCGCTCCAACGCTTGTTCCTAAAAAAATATCAAAATCGAACTTTTGTTTTTGAATTAAAAAATCAATCGCCCCTACTTCAAAAGCGCCCAAACAACCTCCACCCGATAACACCAACGCCCGTTTCATTTAATTACCTCCTATTGTATAATACTTTGAATATCTTACTAAAAAATGTAATTATTTAGTTTCTCCGGGTAAAAGCCCTATTTCGAAATAATTCTCTATATATTGTCGGTAATACATACCAAAATCATTAGATTACGATTAATAGAGTGGTGATTTTAATGTTCTTTTAGGAAAGCAAAGTTTAAAACAAATATTATATTCAAAAAAGTTATCCCTATGTCAACAAAATTTATCCCCATTGTGGATAACTCCAGTTGTCTTTTTCGCAATAAAGAGGACTCCTAAAACGTCAAATATCAAGGGAGGATTTCCTCATCATTTATCCAATTTTTAGAAACTGATTTCTTGTTTAAACCTGAATCCGGCAAGTAACTTTAAAAGTCTTTCTAAATAGGGACTTGCCGGATCGAGGTTAAAAAAATGGATGAAAAATTTTAAAAATGAAGTGATCCAATTAATGAATCAAAGTGAAAAACAAACGGAAATTGCGAATTTCTTTACTCGGGAACATTCAAATCTGGTACGTTATTTACGGATGAAAATAAACGATTTAAGTGAAATGGAGATCGAAGATGTTATTAGTGACATTATGTTGAATTTTTTCAACAACACCGGAATTATCAACCAAATTCAAAATTTAACGGGTTATATCAATCAATCGCTCTATCATAAAGCCATTGATTATCTTCGTAAGCGAAAACGGCTCGTCTCTCTGAATGACACAATAACCGACGATTCCGATAAAACATTCGGTGAACTCTTGGCCGATCGTCGCTTTGACATTCACGATGAAATATCCGCCCGCGAATTAAAGGCTAAGTTATATCAAACATTGGATCAATTGGATCCCCGGCAGAGAGCGGTCTGGATTGCCACTGAAATTGAAGGATATTCATTCCGGGAATTGGCGTTACAATGGAATGAACCCATCGGAACACTTTTGGCCCGAAAGCACCGGGCCGCGGAAGCTTTGAAAAAGGCATTGGCAGATTTAAAACCATAATCATACGGAGAAAATAAAACGAGTAATGGAGGTATTAAAATGAAGCCGTATTGCGGATCACATCCTTTCATGAAAGGAGTTCGTATTTTAGGTTTAGTGATCATTGGGTTGATCACTCTGAGCATCATTGGACTAATTTTCGGATTTTTCGTACAATGGCTTTGGAACCGGCTGATGCCCGCTATTTTCAAATTACCAACCATAACTTATTGGCAGGCATTTGGAGTGATTATCCTTGCCAAATTAATTTTTGGTTCCGTCGGACATCATTTCGGTAATCAAAACTACCGGGGATATCACCGGCATGATTTTCACCGCCGCTTTCGAAACGGTTATGATCAATATAAGCTCTACCATTCCCATTGTCGTAATATTCGGGATGATGAAGAATGGAAATTAAAAGGCGGTTGGCGAAACTGGGATTACTATGACGAATGGTGGCGCAAGGAAGGTAAAACAGCCTTTGAAAACTATATCGATCGGGTAGTTACAAAGGATGGAGACGGCAACGACCGGGAAGATTAAAATTCTCAACTCATATTTCGTACCCTCCAGGGGTGCGAAATATGAATTTTATATTTTCGATTCCGTAAACGTTTCCCCTAAAGATTCGATAAGAGCGTCAAGGTCAAAATCATCCGGACTAATTTCATCCTCGGTTGGTTCGGCTTCCGTGTACTGAGTCGAAGCATCCGGTCGATCCGGCTGGTTGATTTCATTGGTATCAATGATACCCGCCTGCAGTTCAGCCTCACTAAACCTGGCGGTAACCTTAACGGTAAGTGTCTCACCCAATGTTCCTAATTGTTGTGTCGAACTGATCAAGGTTTGGGCAATGTTGGATAATTCCTGAAAAATATCATTCAAATCTTTCATTCCGGTTTCGGATTCCACCGAGAAATCACGGGCCTTGGTAACCTCGCTGTCGATTTCCTTAATGATATTCGCTTGGCTTTGTAAAAACTCACCGACACCTTGCAATAACGGTAATCCTTCTTGTAAGGCATGAGTAATCCTGGTAAAAGATTCACTGATTTGCTTAACATTATTGATGCCTCTTTCAAAAAAAACGGCTGTTTCATTCGAACGATTAACGGTTGTTTCCAGTTGCGGCAAAAACTTTTTAATAATAGCCTCAATTTGTTTTAAGGTTTCCTGGGTTTGAACCGACAGTTTACTGATTTTTTGGGCGACCACCGCAAATCCGCGGCCGTATTCTCCGGCGCGGGCAGCCTCGATGGATGCGTTCATCGACAGCATTTTGGTTTGTTCCGCGATATTGCTGATTGTTTGTACGATTTCACCAATATTTTGGGAATCCTGGTTTAATTCCTCAATGGTTTCCAAAGTGGTCCCAAATTGGGCCACTACCTGGTTGATTTCCCGCTCAACCGATAAGACGTTTTCCATACCTTGCGATGCTATGCCGGTGATATTCTCGGTTAGTTGTAACGTTTGCTCGGATAAGTCTCTATGATTATCAGCCCGCTCCGCTAACGAGTTCAAAAGTTGCTGGCTCCTGGTCATTCCTTCTCTGGTGGTAACGGCGTCAATCCCAAGGTTTCTAACAAAATCACCGGTTGCTTCCAACGAAGCGCTGGTTTCCTCGGTAATGGACAACAACTCTTTAGCGGATGAAGAGAAAGTATTCCCGCCGATCGCTACCTCTTTTAACAGATCACTGATATCACGAAAACTTTCCTTATTAGCTTTTTCCTGTTCCATGATGCGTTGTAACAATCTATTGGCAAAAACGGTAAGGATAACACACCCCAATCCCGCAAAACACAGATAAAAAATTCGGACCATAATGGATGCTTGACTTGATTGAATAGCAACCGGACGCATTTCAGGTATGTATATAACCATCATGAGATATAAAAAAACGGAAAGAACAACCGCAAAAATAGTGGTTTTCTTATTAAAATACATACTGGAAAAAATAATGGCCCAAAAAAAGTTTAAAAACATATCGGCGCTAAATCTCATTAATAATAAATTTATAAATACCACCATACAGATGCTGCTTCCGATTAAAACATACTTAATTATCCGGTGATCCGGGCGAAAATAAATCAAAACGGCCGGTATTGATATTAAAATGATTCCTCCTCCTAAAAGATAGAGAGCAATCCAATATGAAAATGTTGTTTTAACCGGAATAAATAGTTTTGTCGCCAAAACTAATATTACGCCTATAATTAGCCCTGTAATAAGTAAATATAAGTAAACGCGATTGATCCGTTGCTCATTTTCTCGATAGAGCGTTATTTCCTGACTCATATTAACTCCTCCTATTATAACGGTAAATGGATAACTCTGACACCAGGTTCCTTTCTTCACTCCTGTATATTTCCTCTCAATTAATAATCGGAAAAATCCTGAAATAAGTGATAGTAAAACGAAATATTATTTTGAATCGATACCGAACATGGTTAGTTGAACCATCTCCGGCTCCTTTTTACTAACCTTTTTCTTTGTTTTTTCATTATACATATCCAAATCGGCCTCGTTCAACAGCCATTCGATGTTCAGTTTTTGATCCGATTCCCAGATGGCGCTGCCGATACTTAAACCGATCTTACGGGCGATTTCATCGGTTTCTTGCCAGCTCTGAAAGGCTTCCTGGATACGCCACCGGACCAAATCAAGGCTTTCCCCGTCGCCCTTTAATAAAACAATAAATTCATCGCCGCCGAAACGGCAGACAATATCGCTTTCCCGTACAGTTGTCTTTAAAATTGCGGCAAAACTTTTAAGTACTTTATCTCCGGCCAAGTGCCCGAAACGGTCGTTAATACCTTTAAAATTATCGAGATCGATCAATAAAATACCGACCGGGGAGTCCTCCCGCCGCCCCCGAAGCAATTCTTTTTTTATGAACTCAAACAGTCCGTTCCGGTTATAAATCCCGGTCAAAGTATCCAGGATTACATTATTTTTTAATTCTTTAAAGATAAGATCGTAAGGAGCTTCAATTCCAAAGGTAATTACTAATTTGTAAACCCACAAGTTGGCCGCGATCTTTGCCGCGTGTCCTACCCAATTCAATACCTGACTGCTTAAAAAAAATAGTTCGCATACCGCGGCAATTGTAGTGAAAAAAATGGCAGCCGTCATGTTTTGATAAATCCGAGCGTTCAATTGCTTTCGTTTTAAATAAAAATACCAACCCGCGGTGGCCAAAATCGAAATAACAAATATTTTTCCAATCACAGAGGCGTTTTCCCAAAATTTAAACGGCGCCGCCAGGTCCCATACGCTTGAAACAACCAGTATAACCTGCATAATACTGAATGCCGCCATAACCTCCAAAACAACTTTCCTGGGAATCCGGCGCCGTACTGATAACGGTACCGCAAGAAAAGCAACCGCTTGCAAGAAATAACCAAATCCATTGATGCGGTTTGAAACTTCAATACGAATCCCGGGGAAAATATTTAATGGAGCATAAGTTACGATATGAAACACATAAAACAGACCGGCAAAAAAATAGGCGTAACCTATTAAAAGTAACGGATTGCTCCTGGAATAACGGAAGGTTTTTACCGCCAGCACATAAATCAGGGCCGCCAGAATAATACTAAAACCCTCAGTCACAGTATGGAATAACAATTCATTATAACCGGCGATTAAGGCCGCTGCTCCCAACGCCACCAAACCGTAACCCACTTTTCGTCCATGCGTTCGAATCCATGGCCGAAATTGCAGGCAGTTTTGGATGACAATCATTTTTACGCTCCTTTCCCAGGATGCAAACTACATGCAACGTCATAAATTAATAATAATAATGTTTCGACAAGTAGATGCTGTTTCCTGTCAAACCGGTTATGATACTTTATAACAATTATATATAATTATCCGTAAAAAGTTTGTAAAACTTAGCCGGATAATTAAACCTCGATCCGACAAGTACATTTAAATTTTCTTGAAATACAAAGAAAAATTGGCCGGATCGGGTTTATCTACTGAATCCGGCAAGTCCTTATTTAGAAAGATTTATAAGTTACGTGCCGGATTCAGGTTAAAAATACAGCTGCGCTACAATCTGTCATAAATATATCGGTATAACAAAATGAAACGATTCCTAGGCATGTATATTATAATTTTTTCAACTAAAAAACATTACAGGAAATATGGGTCATTAAGTAGAATTTTTCATTAATCGTTACATTTTTAGGGAGTCAGTAACATGGAAAATTCGAACCGGATAATTAAAACAAAATTATTGCCTCCGGAGATTCAACCCGGGTTAATTACCCGTGAACGTTTGATAAAATCATTTGCCGGAAAACCAAAATGGCGGGCTATCCTGGTTACCGCTCCCGCCGGATACGGTAAAACAGTTTTTGTTTTGCAAACTGTAATGATGATTAAAAAACCACTGGTCTGGTATCAACTTGATACCTATGATAATGACCCGGCCGTTTTTCTGCGGTATCTAGTTACCGGTTTTCAGCCATATTATCCAAATTTGGAAACCAAGGTTACTCCGTTGTTCAACAAAATTAGTATTAATTCCCGTGAAATATTATCCGCCATGATTAATGAATTATCGGCAAATGCTTCGAATGAAACATTACTTGTTTTAGATGATTTTCATTTCATCACCGATTTAGTAATACATCAACTGGTTCATGATCTGTTGTTTTATATCCCTGGAATCAAATTATTAATCTCCAGTCGTTTGGCCTTTCCTTCCCCATTCGTCAAATTATCTGTAAATGAAGGAGTTCATACGGTTAGAGCCGATGATTTACGGTTTACCAAAAACGAAATCAAGTTATTAATGAATCAAAAAAAGATTACGATCTCCGATGCGGAAACCTCCGGTTGGGAACAAAAAGCGGCCGGTTGGCCGGCTGCATTATACTTACTTAGTAAAGCTGCGGTTAAAAAAAACCAGACCTTGACGGAATTAAATAACGAAGAAATATATAATTACCTGGCTTCAGAGGTCTTGAGCGAGATTCCGGAAGAGATTCGCCTATTTTTAATTCAAACATCCGTTCTGGATGATCTAACCCCGGAGTTTTGTGATTTATTACTTCATCGGGATGATTCAGCCCAGAAGATCCAATTTTTATTAACCCATCAATTATTTCTAACTCCATTGACGGGAGCAGCCAAAACATACCGTTACCACCGGCTATTTCGTGATTTCTTGCAAAAGTATTTGGAACCCAATCAACGCCGTATTCTCTTACAACGGGCGGGTAATTACGCCCGTCAAATCAACAATTTAGATCAAGCCATTGAATATTTCCTGGCAGCCGGGGATTATGATGAGGCAGCCAAAATAATCACTCCCATCGGAGATGAATTTATAATACGGGGTTACTGGCAAAAGGATGCCCATTGGCTGTCCACCATACCCATGGAACAGTTCTACCGCCATCCCTGGCTGGCATTATTACGCTCGGTAATCGAATACTGCCACGGGACCCAAAGTGAAGCCGAAAAATGGATCAACTGCGCCTTGGATCAATTTAAAAATAAACAAGATTCCGAGGGAGTCGCCAGGGCCACTTCTTTTAAAGTATGGATATTGTTTTCCCGGGGTCAATACCGGGAAAGCAATAAATTATTAAAGTCAATCCCGGCTAGAAACCTTAATATGCTTCAGTTTGAACTGCCTTCCATTGAATCATTGGTAATTTTCTTTACAATCGGCCGTCTTGATATTGCCGTAAACCATTTACGTAAAAAGTTAAGCGAAGCCGAGAAACAACACAAGGAATATGCGATTCCCCACCTGGCCCGCCCGTTAATCAGTCTATATTACATACAAGGCGATTACTCCAAAGCGATGGAAATGCATCGCAAGGTCGTTCAAACGGTTAAAGATCCGATTTTGGTTAGTTACGGCATACAAAATATCACAACCATTTACCGGGATTGGGGAGAATTGGATCGAGCCTTGGAACTTGCCAAACAAAGCGTGGAAATCAAAGAAAAATTTAATTTCATTGCTCTGCTTCCTTATGCTTATTGCGAATTAGCCGATGTTTTAATGGAACTAAAAGAATTACAGCAAGCTGAGCAATATTTCCGCCTGTCGGTTAAAATTGCCCGGGAAATCGAGGGGCAACGTTTCTTCCTCACATTAAGTTTAGCGCGCTTGGCTCGCTGTCTGGCGTTGCAAAACAGAACGATCGAAGCTCAAACTATGATTGATAAAGCGTTAACGGAAGCCCGGGGGCAGGTAAAATATGTTTTAGCAATTTGCCAGGTAACAGCTGGTTCAATTTATATCCAAACCGGCCGTAACGCCGAAGGTTTAAAAATGTTGCAAAAAGCACGGAAAATCTTAGCCCGAATCGAAGCCGGATATCCGCTTTGTCTTTGTTATGGTATTTTAACAGGAATCCTGATGCCATTAAAAGGAAAAAAACCGGAAAGCCTAAAAAATGCCGTTAAATGCCTGCGTTTGGCCAGCCGGGGTAATTATCTACAAATGTTCATTTCTCACTATGATCTACTAAAACCGGTCCTTCGGTTCGGATTGGAGAATAATCTCGAAGTTTCCTTTATTCAAAGCGTATTATTACGATTAGGTCCTCCCGCGATCGAACTGATGATTGAGTTAATCGATCACCCGGATCCTGAAGTACGAAGACAACTAATTGCGCCATTGGCGGAAATCGGAGGAACGAAAGTCAACCAAACAATTCAACCACTTCTAAACGATCGAAACATCGAAGTCAGGACCGCCGCTCAAGCTATCTCTAAACAGTTTGTTAATGATTTCATTACTTCTCAAACCGGTCTTCCACCTTTGACAATCAAATCCTTCGGTTGTTTTTCCGTTTCGGTAAATAACGGGGAAAATACTTCAATTCTCTGGCCTACTAAAAAGGCCCGGGATCTTTTTGCATACCTGGTTCATCAGGAAAAACCGGTTGCCCGGGAACGAATTATCGATGAAATTTGGCCGGATTTGGATCCAAAAAAAGCAGTGCAGCTTTTTCATACTACTCTATATCAAATACGTCAATCTTTGAGTAAGATATGCGGCAATATTGAATTTATTATCTATCAAAATAAGGAGTATCAATTAGCCCCGAATAGTTTTAGCTCGGATCAATTGTGTTTTAAGGAATTAACCGGACTACTGCCGAATCTTTCCCGGAAGTTGGATCACCGCACGGCGGAACAATTGGAAGCGGCTGTCTCTTTGTATCAAGGGGACTATCTTCAAGAATTGGATTATTCCTGGCTCCATAATGAACGCGAACACTTAAAACGGTTGTGTTCCGAAGTTCTAAAGGTCCTGGCCGAACATTATTTCGAATTAAAACAATATTCCCCGGCAATAAAGCATTTACAATTCTTAGTAGAAGAAAACCCTTTATCCGAAGAATTCTGTTCGTTATTGATGATCGCTTACGCCGAGACCGGGGACCGGTTTTCCGTTAAAAAACAATATGTAATTTTAAAGAAGGCGCTTCATGATGAACTGGGTTTATCCCCGTCTCCGGAAACCCGGAATTTGTATTATAAATTGTGCGGAACCGGCGTGTATAAAAGAATTGCCGAATAAAACTCAAAGTCTTTAATGAAAAATATGGAAACCTCATTAATTATTCCGGAAGGAAATTGCCGGAATTTTTTAGTTTTTTTTTAGAGGTAAATGTTAAAATAGAACTTAAATAAACTCCAAAACTTTCTATTTAATACTTTGAATCAGCAGAGCAATCGAATCGAGGAAAACAAATGGAAAAAATTAAGGTTTTTTTGGTTGATGATGACAAGGATTGGCTTGAATTTATGAGTCTATTTCTGATTAATGAACCCGATATCGTAATTCAGGGGACGGCCACCACAAAAAAAGAAGCAATTTCCCGGGCCAAAAGCATGGACATGGATGTAATATTAATGAACCTGAATTTATCCGGTAATAAACACGATGGAATCGATGTATTGCGGGAAATCAGCAAACTAAAGAAAGTTAAAACCATCATGTTGACTTCACTTTCCGACCTGGAGGTAATCATTGAATCTTTTGTGGCCGGGGCCGTCAATTATATCAATAAACGGAACTATAAGTGGATTCCTGATATAATCCGCGCCACAATTCATGCCGGATCGCCTTTGGAAATAATCCTGGCGGATTATACTCGCTTGAAGGAAAATGAACGTAAAAATATTAAAAATACTCATTGGAAAATCAATAAAGGGACCCGGAAACAAATTGTTTAATCCATTTTTTGATGATATACAGCTCTTTTCCCGGTAAGGGTGTGGCGCGTTATTAAATATAGGGCTGTCCTAAATAAAAAGCAAGGACAGCCCTATCATTTTTCAATAAACAAGTTATTACCGGGCTGAAAGTCAGCCGGTTAAGGTTTCGATTCTCGAGAAGGAGTAAAGGAATTAATGTTCATCGTATTTATTCTTTTTTGGATATTGGCGGTTATTGCCTTGCTTGGAAACCCGAAAAGCAGTTATGCCCGTTGGTATAGTTTGGGTTCCATCATACTGGGCTTTGGAGGTTTATCTATTTTTTTGGATCACAATATCCGTCCATTAATGTTGAATGCATCTCATAATAACCAACAAATCGATTATTTTTTACAATTTTTAGCCGGGCTGTTTAACTCTTTTTCACATTACGTTGCTCCTTATACATTTGTAATGTTCTGCATTACATATACCGATTTACCGGTATTTAGAAAAGCGAGCCGGCGGAACCGGTTGGCGGTCTTCCTTTTTATTCCGGTACTTTTAGCATACATTTCTTACCCTAATAATCCGGCTTTTTATCCTGATTTTAAAGTTTTATCCATTGGTGTTTGCGGCTATATTGCGGTTGGCTTTTCCCTGTTGATTATTCATTATATTACGGTCGGAAATCCCAAACTAAAACGAGATACTCTTTTAATCTGTATTGTAATGATG
>JBJKPO010000076.1:0-4617 GCA_046706235.1 Bacillota bacterium
GAGTTATTAATTGCCGGATTATTCAGGGAGAAACGGTTGAAGATATAGTTGAACGGGCTGGGTTGGCGATCGATGATCATCGTGTTCATATTAGTGTTTTACCACATCACATCGATAATCCTTCAAAAGTATCAAGGGTTGATTCCGTGGGTTTTACGGCGATTCAAACAGCGATTAAGGCTGTATTTCGCGAGGCGGTTGTGGCGCCGTCGCTGGTTGTGGCGGGAACCGATTCCAGGCATTACGAAATGTTATGTCAAAATGTCTTTCGATTTATACCGTTATTGATTTCGGAGGAAGATCGAAAACGTATTCATGGTGTGAATGAACGTATATCGATGGTAAACTATCTGGATATGATCCGTTTTTATATTGAATTATTAACGATATATTGAATATATATTAAATTATTATTATTAAAAAGAATAGCAGGTAATTATTCTAGAAATTATTTTTCTGTAAATATTGTATATGGATCGTTTTTATGTTGCGGATGTCCGGATAGATGATATATAATAGTTTTTGTGTTAAATATCGGCGAAATAATTAATAATAATCTCTAAAATTATAGATAAACATCATTTTGACACAAAAACAATAAATTAATAGTTATTGGCAAAACATAGGTAACTTAATAAAAAGATGTTAAATCTTCAGTATTGCCGGGAAAAGGTGGCATAAAAATACATAGTGTGTTATTATAATATTATTATTAAATTAATGAATTTGAATCTGTTAAATTTTGCATGAGAAAAATATCGGCTTTGCCGGATAAAAAAATATTCCCTGATAAGAGGTAAATCTTGATGTCCAACACTAAACTTTTTTGTGTGCCGTTTGCAGGCGGATCGGCGGCAAATTTCACGGCTTGGAAGAAATATTTACATGATTCGATTGAGTTAAATCCGGTTGAATTATCGGGGCGAGGGAAACGTTTGAATGAACCTCTTTAGGAAAATATTACTGAATCGGTTTATGATATATTCAGGCGAATCAAATCAGATTTGCGCGATAACCGTTATGCATTTTTGGGCCATAGCCTGGGAGCGATTCTGGTGTATGAACTTTGCAATAAAATTAAGCAGGCGGGTTTCCCCGATCCAATCCATGTATTTTTTTCGGGAAGATACCCCCCGCATATCAAAAAAGATGAGTTTAATTTATATCACTTGCCGGATAATGAGTTAATCGAGGCAATCGTTAAAATGGGCGGTACTTCGAAAGAGTTATTCGAATATAAAGAATTACGCGATATTTTTCTGCCCATATTGAAAGCCGATCTAAAATTAAACGATACTTATGAATACGTTGCCCGGGAGTGGCAATATGATTTTGATATTACTGTTTTGAACGGCCGGAATGACCATGAAATAACCGAGACCGATCTTCGCGAATGGGCTAACTACACCAAGGGGAAATGCAGTATTTACGAGTTTGACGGCGATCATTTCTTTATTAACCAATATATGACGGAAATAACCGCGATCCTTAACCGGGTTTTGGCGCCGGGAATGGCCGACCCCGGATAAAACATTTTTACACACCGTTGTTAGAAAGCGAGGACATCCATATTATGCGGGAAGCGAACCAAACAAACGATAATATACAATTTTATCCGTTAACCCACCCTCAAAAAAGGATCTGGTATTTGGAGAAGCTTTATCCCGGCACTTCATTGTATAATATTGGAGGACCTTCCATAATTAAGGGTCAAGTTAATTTTACGTTAATTGAAGAAGCCATTCAATTATTCATTCAAAAAAACGACGCCGTCCGTTTGCGTTTCAGCGAGGAAGACGGAACGGTAAAACAATACATCCATCCATACCGTCGTGACCCAATCGACTATTTTGATTTCAGCCGGGCTTCCAATCCGGAAGCGGATTTCAACCTTTGGGCGTTGGAGATCATCAAAAAACCGTTTCAACTTATCGAAAACAGCCTTTATTATATTGCAATGTTTAAAATCGGCGAGCTTGATAACGGCATTTTTGTCAAATTCCATCATATAATTGCCGATGGTTGGTCGATTAATGTCGCCTCCGAGCAAATATACGGCATTTATCATAAACTGTTACAAGCGGAACCAATTAGTGACGAACCTGAAAACTCATATATTGAATTTATTAATAATGAGCAGAAATATTTAAATTCCGAACGTTTTTCAAAAAACCGGGCTTTTTGGATGGATAAGTTTACTGAACTGCCCGAACCGGTGTTGCTGGATAACCCGGTTCAAATTACCGGACGGCGAATTACCAATCAACTTGAAAATGGATTGTCGCGGCAAGTTAAGGAGTTCGCCGTCGGTAACAAATATTCGCTTAATACTTTGTTTATCACACTGTTTTTAGTTTATTTATATAAGTTTAGCGGTCGTAATGATATAGTAATCGGCACCCCGGTATTAAACCGTTCGGGGAAAAAGGAAAAAAGTATTTTCGGGATGTTTACCAGCACCATGCCGTTTCGGTATGGGATAAATCCTCAAAACACGTTGCTCCGCATGATGGATGAGGTAAATGACGAATTGGCGAAGTTCTATTTTCATCAAAAATATCCTTACGATCTTTTGGTCCAGGATATTGAATTAAAGAAAAGAGGCTACGATAATTTATTTCAAACCTGTGTCAATTATTACAATACTAAATTGTATAATGAGGTAACCGGCTTTACCGTTGAAAACCGGGAGCTTTATAACGGACACCAGTTTTACGCGTTGCAGATGGTTATCAAGGATTGGGGCCAACATGGCAATTTGACCATCGAGCTGGATTACAAGACAGGTGAGTTTACCGAAACTCAAATCAACCGGATGTATCATTCGCTTGTTTATTTAATCGAGCAGATTTTGAACGAGCCGTGCCGGCCCGTTTCCGAACTCAATGTGCTTACCGAAAGTGAAAAAAAATGGCAGATAGATGAGTTTAACGCCACGATGAGTGTTTATCCCCGGAACCAAACCATTCAATGGTTAATCGAAGCCCAGGTTGAAAAAACCCCCGATAAAACGGCGCTTAGTTTTGAGAATATCAATTTGACATATGCGGAATTGAATAAAAAGGCCAATCAGCTTGCCAGAGTGTTGCGAAATAAAGGAGTAACCCGCGATACGATTGTAGGTTTAGCGGTTACTCATTCCCTGGAAGCGGTAATCGGTATTTTAGGAATTTTAAAGGCTGGTGGAGCCTATGTCCCAATTGATCCGGATTATCCTTCCGAACGGAAAGAATATATGCTGGCCGATTCGGGCTGTCGAATATTGCTTACCAACTGCCTTGACGGTCTCGAGACCGGTTTTGGCGGCGAGATTATCTCTCTTAATAACGGGGATCTTTTTGCGGGGGACGATACTAATCTTACCTCGGTGAATACCCCGAATGATTTGACTTACGTGATCTATACTTCCGGTTCGACCGGACAACCCAAAGGGGTAATGATCGAACATCGGGGACTGGTAAACTATATCTGGTGGGCTAAAAAAGTCTATATTAAAGATGAAGAGGATTCGTTCGCTTTTTATTCCTCCCTGTCCTTCGATTTGACCGTCACTTCCATCTTTACACCATTGATAGGCGGCAACAAAATGATCATTTATCGCGATGACGGTTCGGAATACGTATTGTTTAAAATCATGCGGGAGAACCGGGCGAGTATTATCAAGTTAACTCCATCCCATTTGTCATTGATCAAGGATATGGATAACCGCTCCTCCTCTGTCAAACGGTTTATCGTCGGCGGCGAAGATTTAAAAGTGAGTCTCGCGGCAAGCATCGATGAGAGTTTTGGTGGAAATATCGAGATTTTTAACGAGTATGGGCCGACTGAAACCGTGGTGGGATGCATGATTCATAAATTCGACAAATCAAGCGACACCGGAGTTTCCGTGCCAATCGGGCTCCCGGCTGATAACGTTAAGATTTACATACTTGATAAGGATTTGAATCCTTTACCGGCTGGAAGCATCGGCGAAATGTATATTTCAGGCGACGGCGTGGCGCGAGGATATTTGAATAAACCGGAAATGACAGCCGAAAAATTTGTAATAAATCCTTATTTAGATTCAAGATTACAGATTACAGATTCAAGATTAACTCAATCAAGTTTAGAAGATTTAAATTTGCAATCTGAAATTTGTAATATGAAATCGAATTTCCGGATGTATAAAACCGGCGATCTGGCAAAATTCTTGGATAATGGAAAGATCGAATACGCCGGAAGGGCCGACCAACAAGTTAAAATCCGGGGCTACCGGGTGGAACTTGGTGAAATCGAAAAACATTTGCTAAATCATGCTCAAATCAGCAATGCGGTGGTTATCGACCGGCAAAACATAAGCGGTGATAAATACCTCTGCGCGTATTTGGTTCCTTTGGAGGAACTTCAAATCAGCAAAATCAAGGATTACCTTTCCCGGCGTCTACCGGAATATATGGTGCCTTCTCATTATGTGATCGTGGATGCGATACCGTTGACGTCGAACGGTAAAGTGGACCGCGGCAAGCTGCCGGAGCCGAAGGAACCGGAACGTGAATCGGCGGTTTTTATTGCTCCGAGGAATGAAACGGAAGTGAAACTGGCGCTAATTGTCGGCCAGGTTTTAAATATCTCCAATAT
>JBJKPO010000077.1:0-4133 GCA_046706235.1 Bacillota bacterium
GCCGATATTTTCGGGCTTGTTTTGTCAGTGCCGGACGATTTCAATATCGGCCAAAAACTTGAGAAGATCGCTTCAGCAGTGGATTATATATCACCCATGGTTTATCCGTCCCATTATCCCAAGGGCAGTTTTAACTTCTCCGAACCAAACCGGCATCCCTATGAAGTCATTTTCAAGGCATTACAAGACGGAAATAAACGAATCAAAGAAAGCAAGGCTAAATTCAGACCTTGGATACAAGACTTTGACCTGGGATACCCTCCTTATCGGCGTGAACAGCTGACTGCGGAAATAAAAGCCTTGAAAGATAACGGAATTCAGGATTTCTTATATTGGAACCCCAGCAATTATTATGATCCAGCTAAATACCCCGATCTGGAAACCCTTTCACATTAATAGAATCGATACAATCCTTGTTGGTTCCGATTTTATCCGGGTTAGGTTGTTAGCCGCCTTCCCCCGCAAAATCGTATTTTATAATAATTACTATCCAAATTGCTTATCCTGACTGCCCCATACCCGGAGGCTGCGTGGACAAAATTTCCTCCGCCCAAATAAATCCCTACATGATTAACTCGGTTCTTATTCATCGTCCGGAAAAAAACGAGATCCCCCGGGAGTAACTCGGATTTATCAATCACAGTTCCAGCTATTTCCATCTGGTGCGCCGCGTTATGCGGTAACTTCCTTCCAAACTGGTGATAAACAAACATGGTAAAACCCGAACAGTCAAATCCACGGGGTGAAGCGCCTCCATATACATATTTAGTTCCGATATACCGTAACGCAAATCTTGATATTAAAATAATCCGATGTAAAAATCCTTCTCGTGAGTTTATTACCACTGGGTCGGTCGAAACATAATACCGATAAACCCATCCCCTGGAACCATCCGGAAACCTTATCTTTAGCCATCGCTCCTGGAAATCAGTAATTTTTACTATATACCCTCGTGGTAATACTCTGAAAACAGTCGCTTCCAGTGAAGCCGATTTACGTACATTTAAGGCCCTCGCCGTAATAATTCCCCGAATCGAGTTATCTTCACCCCGGACAGTTGAAAATAATGTTAAACAGATAAGGACTAAAGATATAATCCAAAGTTTCATGGAAACCTCCTATAAATTAGTACTTATATATTTCCATTAACCGGTCTAAACTCCTAACCAAAAGCATATTGTAGCGTAACTATAATTAAAAATTACTCTTATAAATTTTGTTAAACAACCTTTTTATGAAGAGTCAGGAGGGGATTAATATGAAAAAAAGCATTCTGTACACTTTACTCATCCTCACCTTCAATTTAACACTTCTAATCATTCCGCTGTTGGTTTTTTTAATTAGTTTAAGTGTGCCCGGGGTTTCCATTTTTAATACCTTTCGTTGGTTTTATTTTCCTTTGCTTCTGTTTAGTCCGGTTTTAATCTTGGTATTATGTTACCGTCTCGCCCGCCGGCGAGCCCATAATTCATGGATTGCCGTTCTAATTGCATTTATTGGATTTTCACCCATTTGGGCGGCTTATTTGTCACTAACAACTCTATGGAACTGGCGGGATTTAGGAATCGTATTACTATCTCCCGTTATTTTAAGCTTAATTGCCATTGCGCTTGCGAAATGGGAAGTGCGGAATGGGAAGTGAGAAGTGGGAGGTTGTGGTGACATAATCTATAATTTTGGCAAGTATTCGCATTCATCCGCGATTGGACATTGCCCGCATTTTGGAGTATTATGGCAGATTAGATTTCCCAAGGCATCGATCTGAGCGTGATATTCATTATAAAGATTGCTGTCACAGGGTAAATTATTCATAAATAATGCTTGCAATTCATTATAATTGATCTTTTCCGGAACCATCCCTAAACGGCTGAATATCCGTTTGGTATAAGAGTCGATTACAAAGACCGGCAAATTTCCGGCGTATAAAAGAATGGAGTCCACGGTTTCCGGACCCATGCCGTAAACTTTCAAAAGTTTAGTCCGCAATTGAAACAGTTTTTCCTGAAACATCAATTGCAGGTTCCCTTGATAATTTTCAACCAAAAACCGGTTAAAAGCCTCTAATTTTCTGGTCTTCATTTTATAGTAGCGGGTAGGTTTGAGTAATTCTTCCAGAGTTTCGGTATTCGTCCGGTATAATTGATACGGGTCAAGTAAATCCCGGCTTTTTAAATTGGCAATCGCCTTTTCGACATTACGCCAGGCTACCGCCTGAGTGAGTATTGCTCCAACAATAACTTCATACGGTGTTTCCGCCGGCCACCAGTGACGAGGACCGAAGTTTTTAAATAGTTTATCATAAATACCCAGTAATTTTTTTTGCATTAGGTTTCTCCTAAATATATGTAGTTTTAAATTGAAATCGACGAATTTTCAAAGTACGATTGGAAAATCTAAAATATACTTGTACTTGATGAATCCGGGTTAAATTTAGCAGGATTTTGTGAATTGCCGCCGAAGCAGGCGCTTTTTTTCCCTGTTTTATTTTAACGGAAGGAATAATATTTGACAATGCAAACCACTCCTATTTTTCCGGTTTACCAAAAATATCACGCCAAAACCATCGACTTTCACGGTTGGGCATTACCGGTACAGTTTTCCGGTATTATTCGGGAACATCATACAGTCCGTAATAGTGTCGGCCTTTTTGATGTTTCACATATGGGAGAATTATTAATCGCAGGATCCGATGCATCTTCTTTTCTAGATTTAATACTTACCAACCGGGTTTCTACCTTGGAACCCGGCTTTATTAAATACTCGCCGATGTGTTATCAAAACGGGGGAACTGTTGATGATTTACTGGTATACCGTCTGGAGCAAACTAAGTTTTTATTAGTGGTAAATGCTTCTAATACGTTCAAAGACACAAACTGGATCCGGCAAAAGATTGGTAATTTACGGGTATCAATCCGAAATATTTCGGCAGCCACCGCTCAATTGGCTTTACAGGGGCCGTTGGCTTTCGCCCTTTTACAAAAAATTGCCGCCGATCCCCATGATCTGGATTTAAAATATTACCGGTTTCATAATGGAGTGATCCTATCTGGAATACCGGTACTTCTTTCCCGGACTGGTTATACCGGTGAGGATGGCTTCGAAATATATATTTCAAGTGACTTGGGGATTTCCTTATGGGAAAACATAATGAATGCCGGAATTTCTTTGGGTATCGAACCTATTGGGCTTGGCGCCCGGGATATTCTTCGTTTTGAAGCCGGCTTACCATTATACGGTAATGAACTTGGCCCGGATATAACCCCGCTGGAGGCAGGATTAAAACGGTTTATCGATTTTAAAAAAACCGATTTCCTGGGAAAAGAGGCCTTATTACGGCAATCTTCCCAAGGAAGTTTTCGTCATTTGGCCGGACTTGAAATGATTGACCGGGGAGGGATACCGCGGTCCGGTTATCGGGTATTTCATGAAAATCAAGAGATTGGATATGTTACCTCCGGAAATTACTCGCCTTCTCTTGAAAAAAATCTGGCCTTGGCTCTGCTTGATCCGAAAATGAGCCAATTAAACCAAAAAGTTCAAGTTGACATTCGTGGTAAACAACTAACCGCTAAAATAATCAAGTTACCATTTTATACTTGTTCCAAGTAGTTTTGACTGTTCTTTAAAAAGACAAAATAATCATTAAAAGTTTTTCATACTTCATACTTCTCACTTCTAAAAAAAGGAGATAAAAATGAATCATCCTTATTTACCGCTCACTGACTCTGAGCGCCGGGACATGCTGCAAAAAATCGGTGTAAATCAAATCGATGACCTGTTTAATAATATTCCAGCGAGTATTCGTTTAAAACGACCGCTCAATTTACCGGATTCAATGACTGAAATTGAACTGAGCCGCTATTTTGAGAAAATCGCCCGAAAAAATACAATTCCATCACTTTCTTTTATAGGTGCGGGAGCATATCATCATTATATTCCGGCGTTAATCGACCATTTAGCGGGCCGTTCCGAATTTTATACCGCTTATACCCCATATCAACCTGAAATTTCGCAAGGTCTTTTACAAGCAATTTATGAGTACCAAACTTATATTGCGGAATTATTCGGCCTGCCGGTAGCCAACGCTTCACTTTACGACGGTCCGGCGGCACTGGCCGAAGCGATTATTATGA
>JBJKPO010000078.1:0-6571 GCA_046706235.1 Bacillota bacterium
CCGGGTGGAAGTCGAGCACTATCTGGGGGCGGAAAACTGCCTCAATTTAAGCCACCGGGTTTTAACCCTGACATACGCGGTAGGGGGCGCCGGAGCTCAAAAGGAGATCGGGGCGGCCATCTTAAACAGTCTTAAGTCCAAGATCCATAATGGTGAAATTCGTTTAAATCTGGTGGCCGGGGTTCGAAAAGAAGTGTATGATTATTTTCGAGAATGCCTGACCGAAGCGGGCTTGGAGGATGTGCTGGGCGCCGGAGTCAATATCCTTTGCTCCGATACCAAAGAGGAGTATTTCCGCCGCTTTAACTTCATTTTGCGGACCACCGATATTCTGTGGACCAAACCATCGGAACTTTCGTTCTATTGCGGGCTGGGTATCCCGATTATTGTGGCGCCTCCTCTGGGGTCTCACGAACACTACAATAAAAAATGGTTGATTGATCACCGGGCCGGAATTGCTCAGGATGATCCCGCATTATGCCGCGAATGGTTGTTTGATTTATTAAATGACGGCCGTCTGGCCCAGGCCGCCTGGGATGGTTTTTTAAATGCCCGGAAATGCGGCACCTATAAAATTGAAGAAATTCTTAGGACCGGCAATATGTCACGGGATCTTTCGCCGCTTAAGCGATAATTTCAGTGTTTGCCAAAGCCGTTCGTCCGCGGGCGGTTTATTTTGATAGTCAATTTCTTCCGGGAATAACCATTGAATCGCCTCGCACTGAAGCGGCGCCGGTTCGCCGCTTGCGATCTCGGCCTGAAAGTATATTAAAACCAGATGTTGCTCACCGTTTACTTCCGAAACCACATCCAACACCCGGCCCACGGAGGCTTCTATTCCTAATTCCTCATTCAATTCCCGGCTAAGAGCATCTCTGGGGTCTTCGCCCTTCTCCACCTTTCCGCCCGGAAACTCCCACTTACCCGCCTCGCCCCCGAAAGGCAGCCTTTTAGCCATTAGAAATTTGTTATCACGAGTAATTACGGCGGCAGTTACTAAAATCTGCTTCGTGGCATTTCCCCTGCCTTTTGTTTGTTTCTTAACCTATCACCACGAAAATTACGAAATTAACGAAAAAGGTCATTGAGTAAAACGTCTTTTCGCTTTCCCTTTCGTACTTTTCGTTTATTTCGTGGTTCAAATACTATGCTTTAAGCCCTTTTTTGTATTATTCGTTTCAGGTATTTGGATCAAACTCTAATACCCGAAAATCCTTTTTCCCTTTTCGGATAATAATGCGGTTGTCCGGGGCATCCTTCACGGCAATTACCTGGTTGAAATCCGCTATCTTTTGGTCGTTTACCGCAATACCGCCTTGGGTAATTAACCGTCTGGCCTCGCTCCTGGAGTCGACTAATTTGGCCGTTATAATCAAGTCAATAATGGAAACACCCTTTGCCAACATGGAATACGGTAGTACCAGCGCCGGCATGGCTTGTTCATTCCCCCCGCCGAAAAACGCCGCGGCGGCTGCGGCGTCTTTTTTAGCCTCGGCTTCCCCATGGGTCAACTTGGTTACTTCGTAGGCCAGTATCTTTTTCGCTTCATTGATCTCCTGATCCCGTAAAGCTCCTAAACGGCGCACTTCATCCATGGGTAAAAACGTATACAAAGCTAAAAATCTCTCTACATCTTGATCCTCCGTATTGCGCCAGTATTGATAATAATCATACGGGCTGGTCTTTTGCGGATCGAGCCAGACTGCCCCGGCCTCGGTTTTACCCATTTTCTTGCCACTCGAGGTCGTAAGCAGCGGGAAAGTTATTCCGTAAGCCTCTTTCCCTTCCAGGCGGCGTATCAAATCAGCCCCATATAAAATATTAGACCACTGATCGTCCCCGCCTGTCTGCAATTTACAACCGTATTCCCGAAATAAAACTAAAAAGTCATAAGATTGCAACAGCATATAATTAAACTCAATAAACGACAGCCCTTTTTCCAGGCGTGACTTAAAGCATTCGGCGGTCAACATACGGTTTACCGAAAATTGCGAGCCGATATCCCTTAAAAATTCAATATAATTCAACTTCAACAGCCAATCGCCGTTATTGAGCATCAAGGCTCTCCCCTTGGAAAAATCAATAAACCGTGAAAATTGTTCCCGGAAACGGCCGGCGTTATAATTAATCGTTTCTTGGGTAATCATTCTCCGCATTTCGGTCTTCCCGCTAGGATCGCCGATCATCGCCGTTCCGCCTCCCAAAATGACGATCGGGCGGTGCCCGGCCCTTTGCAGATGCGCCATCGCCATGATTGGCAATAGGCTGCCGGCGTGAAGACTGTCCGCGGTCGGATCAAACCCATTATAGAAAGTCACTTGTTCCTTTTCCAACATCTCAAATAAAGGCTCCTGATGCGTGGTTTGTTGGATGAAACCCCGTTCCTTTAAAACATCGAATACCGACATGTTAATACCCCCATTTTTAATAGTTGACAGTTAACAGTTGATAATTGCCAGTTAAAACCAGTTGTTAATAGTCCCTAACCCGTCCAATGCTGCGCGCTTTAGAAGCGCGACTTTTATTGGAAAAGAAATCCTTTGATGAACGATAAATCCCTTGTTGGTTCCGGCTTGTCCGGGTTATGCAGTTACTGAATTTATAGTTGATAATATTCGGTTGATAGCTATTGTTTAGTCCTATCTTTCCCAACTGTCAACTGCTAACTGTACACTGTCAACTGAAAAAGCCCTACATCCTGTTTTAAGGACGAGGGCTTCGTGGTACCACCTTAATTCGTATACCGCTGAGCGGCATACCTTTAAACCGCGATAACGGGCGGACCGTTCCAAACCTACTTGTTTCGGCCGGGGAGACTCCAGAGTGTAATTCAATCACCGCATTCGGTAGGTTTGCAGCCGTCACCTACTCTCTTTTTGTCACTGCGATGGGTTTATCCGGCACTTGACCGGGCTCTTTCATTGTCGATCATGAAATATGATATTGAAGGAATTATACCACATTTAAGCGGAGATCGGCAAGACCCAAGTCTTTTTTGTTTTTCTTCGTGACCTTCGTGTTCTTTGTGGTCGAAAACAGTTTAAAAGCAATATAGGAACAGCAAAATCCACATATTATTAAGTTCTGACTCCTGATTTCTGAATACTTCTTTACACTAAAAACTCCTCACCATCAACTTGTTTGCCAGATCCTCCAAAAATTGCGTATATGAAGTCCAGGGAAGTTGGAGCAGATAATTTTTGGCCTTATTGAGATGAAATAAGGCAACGTTGTATGTTTTATTTAAAATACCGGTCTCTTTTAGCAGGTTTTCGATTTTTGTCAGGATTGAATCGTTAAGCTCGCGTCGCATAATCAGGTCTTTCAACCATGCCCCATTTTCGTGATGCTCTAACAGCAAAATAACCGGCAAAGTTATGTTCCCGTTCCGCAAATCTTCGAATTTCGGTTTGCCCATCATGGTGGAATCGCCGGAAAAATCCAAGATATCATCGCAAATTTGAAAGGCCAGTCCGAAATGAAGGCCGAAACCGCCGAGAAAGCTTATGTATTTTGTTTCCGCCCCGCCGATAATCGCTCCGGTTCGGCAAGTATTCTGTGAAAAGACCGCGGTTTTTAAACTGATACGTTCATAATAGCGTTCAATACCAATACAAGATGAGTAGCGGTCCTCGGCTTGCCGTAATTCACCGTCACTCATACATTGAACGGTATTCGCCATCAATTTTAAAATTCTTCCCGCGTGCGGGTTCTCAGCTAAAATTTCAAACGCCTTGGTAAATAAATAATCGCCACATAACACCGCATATTTGGGACCCCAGATTTTATTAATCGAAGGCCGGCTTCGCCGGCAATCCGCTTCATCAATTATATCATCATGAACCAATGAAGCCATGTGGATTAATTCCACGGCGGCGGCAACCCTGATCAATTCCAAAGTCAAATCGGAAAAAATCAAACCGCTGTATAAGGCAATTAACGGTCTGATCCTTTTTCCGCCCGCGGTAAAAATATATTGGCTCATTTCCCGAATGACCCCGTGGCTTCCGGATATGATATCGGCCAACTCGGTTTCGATCCGGTCAATCCCGAATAATTTCCGGGCCGGAAAATCCAAATTTTGTAAATAAGTCGAAATTCCAGGTTTGGCTGTCTTCAAATATACGCACCGCTTATTATCTTAGTATTAGCGGTATTATTCCCTAATACTGCAAGCTTTTATACTTATTCAGTATGTTTCCAATTACGCGCAGCGTGTACTACTCCTGTGATCCAGACATTATCACCTTCTATGCGATACATAATACGATATGATCCATAGATGACCTCTCGGCAGGATTCATTCCCAATTTCGGGTATCATACGCCCTGAGAAAGGGAATTCTTGTAACCGGTCCGTTGCCTCAATAAGCCTCGTTATAAGAAGAGTTGCTTGATCAATCGAATCTCTCGCGACATATTCCGCGATAAAATTAATATCGTTTATAGCGGATGGCGCCCATATTACTTTACCCATTGTTGTAACTGTCGCTTCGCTTCTTCATGCGAAATACCTTTACCTTCTCGAATTTCATGCTCGCCACGTTCAAATTTGATTTTAATATATAAAGCGTGCATAATATCGTCCATACTTGCTTCGTCTGGTAGAGTATCAATTACATGTTTAGCAATCTCTTTAATAGTCATTATTATACCTCCACTCAATCCTCAATTATAAAGACAAGTATCTATACTTTCATTCGGTAACATCATTTACTTTTTCCGGGAACACCGAATCCAAATCAATTTCCAGATCATCAAAGGTTCCTACTTTAACCGATCCTTCCGAAAAAGATTCGACTTGATAAAAATCGTTATTTAACCTATGAACGGCTATAAATCCTTTCGGATCCACAATCCAATATTCTTTTACCCCGGCCTGCCGGTACTTGCGGAGTTTATCATGGCGGTCCACGTATTCATTAGATGGCGAAATAATCTCCACAATCAGATCCGGCGGCCCGATAATGCCTGCATCTTCAACAATTTTTCTTGCATCGCAAACCACGGCGATATCCGGCACAACATAATCCTGGGCCGAGTCATTCATTTCCTCAAGCCAAACCGCGGTTTCCGTTACTACCTGACATGGCTTTCCACGTAAATAGGTTCGAATCTGAGCGGCTATCTCAAGCATGATATCCTGATGCCTGAAACTTGGTCTTGCTTGTAAATAGGGTATTCCAGCAATCAATTCCCATCGCTCGTCAGTGGGAAATTTTTTCAAATCGCCGTATGTATAAGCTCTTTTTTCAAGCTTGCGGGCTTCGCTCATCCATCTTCTCCTTATGAATCTCTAATACTATTATAGCAAAGTTTTATCGTATCGGCTAGAGCTTGGAACGTGTAAAAACCCCTTGCCCTAATTTTAAGGATATCAACCATCCGTTGCAGTTAAATTTCTCTCTATTCTTTCAATTTTTTATATTTACTCCAGAGCATAGTGGTTTCCCCTAACAATAGGGGCAAGGGGTCTACTCCCAACCCCTTTCACCCCCCACATTCCTTGAGCACAGCTTGCGCTTCTTCTAAATCATCCGGTTTACATAACTTAGCAAAAATCTCCACAGCACGGCGGGCATATGGTAGGCCTTCGTCGGATTTTCCTTGCTTAGCCAATGCTTTAGCTAAACACAGACAATTTCCACCAATCAATTCCTGCCTTCCTAGTTTTTCTGCTAATTCCAGTGCCTCACGCGATAACGTCCCAGCACCTATCCAATCCTTACGTTCAAGTGCTAGATTAGCCAAATTAATAGTTATGTATGTAATACCTTCACGGTAGTTATTTTTCCAACGCGGTTAATGCCACTGTTTGGTTCAAAGCAGCTAGTTCAGCAATCCATTCCACTTTAGCGGGCTGAGTAAAGTGAGTCAATGCGGCCAATACAGAAGTTTCACAAAGAGTAAAAGTATCTAGTAAATCACCGAAGATATATTCCAACGGATCGTTATCTTTAGGGGCAACCTTGAGAAACTCACACGCTTCAGCAATGGTTCGACATTGACTGCCTTGCCGTCCCAATTGCCCGACTATCCATCTTATAAGCAACGGATTACCGTGGTTGATTTCATACAATATACGGCGTTCATCCTCGGTAGTACGTTTTAAGTTATTATTAGTCTTGGCTAATTCAGCAAGTAATTCTAGTGCTTCATTTTGGGCCAAACGGTCAAGTCTGATAGCTCTAGCGTCCAAATCAGCCCGGCGGCGGCTAGTTACAATAGCTTTACACGTATTAGGCAAACGTGATAAAAATTGATAGAGCCGGTTACGTTCCGGTTCCAGGAATGTTTCGACATTATCAATAATGATCAAAGCCTGTTTATCGGCCAGCGCGCGGCGCACGGCATTAGCGCGCTCGTTGGGGTTGATTTTGGCGATTTCGCCTTCGTCTAATTCGTGGGCCAGTTCCACCAGCAAGGCTTGATAGTTGGGAAGCATGAAGTCTTCCAGTTTTTGTTCTCCCGCTGGGGTTAGTTCCCGTATTTTAGCGGACAGAAAAATTTTGATCGGGAAAAGATCGGCTGGGGCTAAATGACCAGCGCGAATAGCGAGCGCAGTCTTGCCG
>JBJKPO010000079.1:0-8074 GCA_046706235.1 Bacillota bacterium
ATATAGTCCCTGTAGATATGGTTCCACCAGCTTGGGGATAAATGTCAGTTCCCCGATGGAGTTCCCTGTCGCCCGCGGAAAATCTTCGCTAAAAAATGCATTCTCCAGCGCGCGCTCCATATTTTTATCGATATTCAGACCTTGATGATCGAGAAATTCGAGAATCACTTCCCGCTCATCATCGGGATTGGCATGAATGTGAACCCCTCCCTTGGCCTTAAGGGCCATTAGCGCATATCGAGTCATTGGTGTAATCATCGTGCCCAGATCGTAAACTCCGATTCCCGTGGATAAAGAGCCGGCAACCAATGCTCTTTTTAAAACACGTGAAGCCCGGTAGTTATCCGAACTGGTTACTATCTGAGACCCCGGTTTCAAATGCGCCCCAAATGCCGCGCCCAATTTTACGGCTAATTCCGGGGTAATTTCCTGATTGATTGTCCCGTGGATACCATGATTCCCGAACAAACTGCGGGAGCATCCTTTCGCCCAGATTAAACTATCGTTAAGAGTCACACCGCTCTCCACCTTCTTTTCCGGCCAAACTTTAACCTGGGATTTAACCGTGGTCCTTTGTCCCAGTGAAACATTTTCGCCTAAAACCGCCCCCTCAAATAAGGTATTTTTGCCTCTCAGATAGCTTTTAGCGCCGATAATGGCTCCTCTTAGTTCGGAATTATCTCCGATATAACAATGATCCCATAAAATACTCCGCTTAATGCTTGTTCCCTCATTAATTACTCCATAATTACCGATAACGCAATACTCGGAGATTTCAACCCTTGGACCGATTTCACAATAATCTCCCAGTAAAACCGGACCGGTTATTTTAGCGCCAGTATCGATTTTAACGCCGGTACCGGCCCAAACTCCCGGTTTAATCTCTTTGCCGGGGAGATTAACTTTTACATTACCGTTTAAAATATCGTAATGAGCCTGACGGTATTGTTCCAGGTTTCCGATATCGGACCAATATCCCGCCGCGATATAACCATATAATGGTTCACCCTTGGCTAACAGCAACGGAAAAAGATCCTTGCTAAAATCAAAGACTTGTCCCTGTTGGAAATAATCGAAAACCTCCGGATTAATAATGTAGATACCAGTGTTCACTGTATCGCTAAACACCTCTCCCCATCCCGGTTTCTCCAAAAAACGGCGAATTCGCCCTTCCCCATCAGTAATTACCACTCCGTATTCCAGCGGATTGTTTACCTTGGTAAGGACTAGAGTGGCAATTGCTCCCTTATCACGGTGAAAAGTTATCGCTTCGCGTAAATTTATATCGGTTAGCGTATCGCCGCTAATCACTAAAAAAGTTTCATTTAAAAACTCAGCGCCGTTTCTAACGCTACCTGCGGTTCCGAGCGGACTTTCCTCGATAAAATACCTGATCTGCATTCCATAATTCCGTCCGTCGCCAAAAAAGCTTTGAATGGATTCCGGCATATAAAAAAGAGTCGCCATTACTTCCGTAAAATCATATTGGCGTAACAACATTACAATATGTTCCATCATGGGCCGGTTGACTATCGGTGTCATTGGTTTCGGTTTGTTGCAAGTCAAAGGACGCAGCCTGGTTCCTTTTCCTCCCGCCATAATAACGGCCTTCATTTGTCGATCTCCTCCTTAAAACATCAGTGTACATCCCGGTAGCGTGTCATTTCTTCAGCTTCAATGGTTTTTACCATTTTAGACATCGCTATGTTCCGGGACGCCTCTTCGTGAATAACCGCCCGCCAGTTTGATTCCCGGTATTCCTTAAGGACTTCTTCAAAAGAAGCCAAAGTTCGGGAAGCAATCCGGTTCCAGTTATAAATCTTATCAATATCTTCAAGGGCCTTGGTTGTCATCTGTTTGGCGTGATCCGGATGGTGCAAGGCCCATATAATATTATCAGCCAAGGAACTGGCGTTATCGCTATACGCTTTTAATCCGTTGACTCCATGATTGATGATTTCACCCAAACCACCCGCATCCGAGGCGACAACCAAAGCTCCGGCGGCCATTCCTTCCAAAGCCACGATTCCAAAAGGCTCGTATAGGCTTGGAAAAACCGCTACGTTAGTACTCTTGTAGAGAGCGTTCCGAGTGAAATCATCGATATATCCGGTAAAATAAATCCGGTTATAGATTCCGAGTTGATAAGCCCGGTGCCGCAGCTCGTCCAAATATGGACCTCTTCCGGCTATTACCAGTTTAGCCCTTGGCTCAACGGCTAAAACTCTCGAAAAAGCGTCTAGTAGGACCCCCAATCCTTTTTCACGGACAATCCTTCCGACATAAAAAAGCATTTTTTCATCGGAAGCGCAATAACGCTGGCGCACTTTAACGGGATCCAAATTGGTACCGCTGAATTCCTCTGGATAGACCCCATTCGGAATAACCCGCAGTTTATCGGCCGGGATTTGAAAAACACGTTGCAATTCATCGCGCATATAATTACTGCAACAGATTACCCGCCAGGACTCATACCCCAACCACCATTCGACATTGCTGATATAATGCTGTAATGCGTTATGAAGCCCGTTATTACGGCCGTATTCGGTGGCGTGAATTGTCGATACCAGGGGAACCTGCCACGAATGTTTTAAATTTTTTCCGGCAAAAGCCGCCAGCCAATCATGAGCATGAATGATTTCAAAATCGATGCCGGTTTGAACCAACCGGTTCGCTTGCTCAATCATATTCAAGTTTAATTGCAACACCCAGGTCAAGAAATCCGGCGAGGCCGGGTTATTCATTACCACCCGGTAGACTTTGACTCCTTTAATCTGTTCATAATCGGGTGCTCCTTGCACCCCGCAGGTAATCACTGATACTTCCGCTCCCTGTTTTGCCATGGCTAATGACAAATCATAGACGTGACGAGCGATTCCACCCACTATCTTCGGTGGAAATTCCCAACTGAGCATTAAAATTCGCATCTCTTCACCTCAAGATACCAGTTTCATAATGGTTATTCCGTTTTGATCAAGGACCAAATCCGCGAAGCCCAGTTAGTTTAACCGAAAAGTGGATTAAATAACCATAAATAATAAATTAATCCGATCACTTTTAATATTTGATCGGATGATTAAAAAAGGACCGTTCCAAGAAATTGGGAACGGTCCTTTTTTTTAATTTATTCGGAGACCTTGTTTTTATCGCCTTTCACCCAAAACCAGCTAATACTCCATGGTTTTCGTTTTATCAGGTAGATAATCGCGCTCAATAGAATAATCAATAATATCCACAGTATCCAGGCCCGTAAATTAAAATCTTTTATACCCGGCCCCACCGGATATAACTCAGCTAGTTGGCCGGATGCCGGGTCAAATGAATGCAACTGCTTTTCCTGGCTATGTGGTCCATTTGCCAAGGCTAAAAGATCCATCACCCGGGGATCGATATTGTTCCCGTAACCACCACCAATAACCCACTCACCCGGTTTCGGCTCGACTTTCCGGAAAAAATCCTGGCCAAATCCGTCGTATGATCCCACTAAGATGTAGTAATGCCAACTTTTAGCGGGTCTCCCGATTTCCTTTTCAGGAACAACGGTTCTGATTGTTTTTCCATCATTAAGAAGTTCGACTTTTAACGGTCTTACTTTTAAAGCACCGTCGGATATGGTTATCAATTGGCTATTACCCCATCCCACGACCTTTAAACAAATATCCCAGGCATATTTGGGGTTGAATCTGACTTGGGCTCCCCGTTCCGGTAAAACAACCGCTCCCTGATTCGGTATTGTATCAAGGAAGATTCGTATATTTTGATGGATAAATCCCTCGGGAGCCACCCAGGGATTGGTCATTCCTTGAAAGGTAGTATCGAAATATACATTGGACCCGGTTCCGGCCGACACTCTAAACTGGGTAATATCGAATAATCCTTGATAAGGTTGGAAAGCGATATTGGTCGGATATTGATAAGCGCCGTAACCATGTTCATCACCAGTGGGGTCGCTCATGTAAAAATAATCTCCTTGACTGGTCACGCCGGTTAATAAGCATACCGGTGAACATAACGATGAACATAATACGGTAAATAGTAACAGTAAAAAAATGATCCAAGCTTTCATAATAAAACACCCCCCTCATAAGATGTATGCGCCGGGGGGCGTTAAAATTACTATGTATTTTCATTGTGAATGTAAATCCGGGGAACCCGGCCGCTGATCATGCAAGTCACTTCGTAGTTTATGGTCCCCATTTGCCGGGCCGTCATATCGGCGGTGATGTATTCCTCTCCTTGTTTTCCGATTAATATAACTTCCTGCCCTATTTCCACCGGTTCATCGCCAACATCGATCATGCACTGATCCATGCATATGGTACCGACGATAGGAAATCTTTTTCCTCCAATCAAGGCTTGCGCTTTCCCGGATAACAAGCGGGACCAACCGTCCGCATAACCAATGGGGATCGTAACTATGGTGGTTTCCCGCGGGGTATGATATTTTAATCCGTAACTGATGCCCAAACCCCCCGGAACCCGTTTTTGAAAAATAATTTTCGTTTTCAACGACAGTGCTGGTTTCAAATCAACCTTTTCACGGTTAACTTCTTCGGATGGATACAATCCGTATAACATAATCCCGGGCCGTACCATATTAAAATAGGAATGAGGTAAATCAATGACAGCGGCGCTATTGGCTAAATGAATCATGTGGGGTAACAAGCCGGTAGTCTTTAAAGATTCCACCAGATCCGAAAAAATTTTAATCTGCCGTTCGGCATAACTTTTATTCAGTTCGTCGGCCGTTGCCAGATGGGAATAGAGTCCCGTTATTTTTAAACCTGGTAATTCGGAAACCTTACTTATAAATGCATTAACCTCGTTAACATTGAGTCCGACCCGCCCCATTCCAGTATCTACTTTGATATGAACTTGAGCTTTCCTGCCCATTTGTACCGCTTCACCGTCCAAAGCCGTCATGGCCTCCCGGATACAACCGGTTGCGATTAAATTATATTTAAGAAAAATATTGGCCTGACTGGTTTGTAATGGTTCAAAAACTAAAATAGGAGCCTCAATTCCGGCTTTACGTAACTCGACCCCCTCTTCGGGAAGCGCAACGCCCAACCAACCGGCACCTTGTTCCAAAGCAATTTTAGCTGTTTCAACAGCCCCGTGGCCGTAACCTTCAGCTTTTACGACCGCCATCACCTCTACGTCCGGTCCCACTACCCTCCGGACCTCGGTCAGATTGTGGCTTACCGCATTCAAATCAATTTCCGCCCAAACCGGCCGGATTACTTCATTACGGTATCTGCCCATATTAAACCCCTTGCATTAAATATTTGATCATTGTTGGATAAGATGTTTAGTTGCCGCCGGTATTTCCCGTAATAAATCGCCGGCGATGATTCCGGGCGAACCCAAATTGAGGGCCGCTAAATCACCGGCCAGTCCATGCAGATAAGCTCCCGCGACCGAAGCTTCCGTAACCGGCATACCTTGTGCGATTAATCCGCCAATCAACCCCGCCAGTACATCACCCGTGCCGGCAGTCGCCATCCCCGGATTCCCGGTTAAATTGATATAGGTTTGCCCGTCCGGACAAGCGATAATAGTACGTGCCCCTTTTAAAACAATAGTTATACCCCATTCCTTGGCATAATATCGGGCCACATTGAGCCGGTCCGTTTGAATTTCTGTAATGGAAAGCCCTGTTAATCTGGCCATTTCACCCGGATGAGGCGTTATAACCACCGGTTGTTTAAAAGCAGGCGGCATTTTTTCAGTCCGGGCCATCAGATTTAACCCATCAGCATCAATAACCAATGGAATTGTCGCCCGTTCAATTATATAAGATAAAAATTCGCTTCCATCATCCCGGGTGCTTAATCCCGGTCCGAAGACAATGCACGAATATTTGGATATTTTGGGCCGCAACTCTGGCCATGTACTAACGATTATTTCAAACGGCTTTTCGGAAAAGGAAAGCTCCGGCCTCAATCCCGCCGTCGCCAATCCACAGCCGGCCCGTAAAGCTCCCAGGCATGAAAGAGCAACCGCGCCCGTCATTCCCTGCGAACCTCCGATAATCAGGACATGACCGGCGGTCCCTTTATGGGCATCAGGTCCCCTGCGGGGCAACAATTCCCCGACTTCGTAAGCAGTCAAGTAATTAAACTCAAGCGAGTTATCCGTCAACAATTGCCATGGAAAACCAATCCGTTTTATTACCAGTTTCCCAGTGAAACCGGCCCCGGGAAATATAAGCAATCCCGGTTTGGGTAAACCGAAAGTCACGGTCCGGGTCGCCTGCACCGCTAATCCCTCAACCCGGCCGTTATCCACATTTATTCCCGAAGGCAGATCAATTGCCAGGACCGGACGGTGCGAATTATTAATGGCGTGTATCGCCGCGGTAATTATATCGTTTGGGATTCCCGAGGCCCCGGTACCCAATAACGCATCCACCACTAAGTCAGCCTGTATAATATCGGCGGTATTAAATTCAGGCCACAAAACCCGTTTAATTTTGAATTTCCCGGCCCGCTCCAGGTTTTCACCGGCCAAACCCCGGTATTGACTCTACTAGTACATCAAGACAATAGTGACTTCGGCCTCCGCTTCATCCAAAAACCGGGCCAAGGCCAAACCATCCCCGCCATTATTACCTTTTCCGCAAAAAATGAAGATCCGTTTCCCGCTCAGACTTCCGAGCAGCGTTTTTATTTCCTCCGCCGCCGACCAAGCGGCCCGTTCCATCAAGATTGCGCCGGGTATTTGATAATCCTCCTGGGTCATCCGGTCAATCTCTCGCATTTGTTCCGCTTTGGCCACCTTCATGACGGCAAGTCCCCTTTTTCTAAAATTACTTGAGCGATCGCATATTCCTGACAATGGGAAATACTTAAATGCAGCTTAACAACATTATTTTGTTCCAAGAACTTAGCTACCTTTCCTGATACCGCCAAATATGGCGCTCCTTTGGAGTCATGACGGACTTCGATTTCCCGCCAGGAAAATTCCGCTAGTCCGGTACCCATGGCTTTCAACAAGGCCTCCTTGGCCGCGAAAAAACCGGCCAATCGGTGGCTTAGCTTTTTACTCTCGATAAGCTCATAGTCGGTATATATCCGTAAGTTAAAACGCTCATTTCGAACCGCCTTGGCAATCCGGCTAATCTCGATTAAGTCGACCCCACTGCCGAAAATCAATTTTCATACTCCTTTTAATTTATCAAAACAAAGCGTCAACCGGTTTCCGGTAAAAAAATGAAAGCGGGTTCTCAAAACCCCTGCTCCGGAAGTTTAAAAGCGGCTCCGTACCTCCCATCCAAAGATACCCTCCTGGTTTTAAGGATTCATAAAATTTCCGGCAGAGGTTATTTTTAGCGTCAATCGTAAAATATATAACCACATTACGGCAGATGATTAAGTCGAAACCAGTCTCAAAATTATTCTCATGTAAATTGTGAAAGCTAAATTTCACCATCCGCTGAATCGATTCTTTTAAACAAAAAAAGTCGTTTTGACACTCAAAATATTTTATCAATAACTCGCGCGGTAAACATTTTACTTCACTGGCGCTATATTTGGGTTGATGTTGAGCTTTTTCGATAATTGCCCGGTCGACGTCGGTGGCCAGGATTCGGACCCGGTTAGAGGCATTGAGCTCGTTTGCGATAATAGCGACCGAATAAGGTTCCGCTCCGTTTGAACACCCTGCGCTCCAGATCTTTATTTCCCGGTTTCTATTTAAAATTTCCGGCAAAACCCTCTTCCATAAATCGTCAAAACGTTCCGGATTTCGAAAAAACTCGGAAACATTAATGGTTAACCGGTTCACGAATTCCTGATACCTTTGGGGATCGACTTTTAATACCTGTAAATAATCATCGTAAGTCGATATCTTCCACATACTTTTTAATGCATTAATCCGGCGATCCATCTGCGGACTTTTATAATTACTCAAATCCAGGCCGGTTAATTCCCCGGCTATTTTCTTAAAAGTAGGATAATCCAACATTAATTACTCCCGATTTCCCATCACAATAGTCTTTATTTACCAATAACTTTTCAGTGTAAGAATTAATTCTACTTTAAAGGAAATGATTCCTGTCGCCTATAAAAAA
>JBJKPO010000080.1:0-6875 GCA_046706235.1 Bacillota bacterium
GCTATTGGTGTTGGCCGCCCAGGGGAACAACCCGATTCGATTGTCCCAGAAAACATTGGTGCTATAGATATCCTCGGCATTGCGGTGTTCCATGATATCAAGCTCGCCGCAACTGGACCAGTTGGTGCCGTTGGAGTCATAACCGCCCAAAGCGCCGCCGTAAGTAGTATCCGACGAAGTTCCCAGCATCCAAAAAGCCGGCCAGATACCGGGCACATTGGGCATCTTGATCCGGGCCTCGAAAAATCCGTAGGTCCAGGATTGCAGATCCTTGGTCATCAGCTTGGATGAGAACTGATACCAGTTCCGTCCGCCGAATCCATACGGGGTGCTTAAGTATTCGCCTTTAATCACCAGGTTGCCGCTGGAAACCGAGGCGTTTTCTTGCCGGTACCACTCCCATTCGCCGTTGCCGCAGCCGTCAAATGTGCCCGAACCGGGATTCCACCCGTTGCCGATGAAGAAATTCCAATTGTTCCGGTCGATGGAGCTGCCGTCAAAGTTATCTTGCCATACCAAATGATACCCGCTGGGAGGCGCGGGATCGGGAGCCGGCGGCGGCGGAACCGGCGTCGGGGTCGGAGTTGGTTTTTGCCAGACCCTGACATAATCCACGTACATATTGAGCGGAAAGTCGGCTTGATTGGGGGTCGTTCCGGTAAATTGCCCGGCGATGGCCAGGTTTAGCAGGATGAACATCGGCTGATGCAATTCCTCCTGGTTGGCGCCGGAAATAGTAGTGGTCCTGAGCGGCGTAGGATTGACATCCCGGTCGATATACCACTTCAATTCGGTGGGGGTCCATTCCAACGAATAAAGATGATATTGGGTGACATCGGCGATATTGTACCAGGCGGGCGCGCATTCATTGGTATTGCCCGCCCAGGGGAACAACCCGTTGCGGGCATCCCAGAACACATTGGTGACATATTGGGTTTCCGTATTTCGGTGTTCTAAAATATCGACCTCACCGCAGCTGGACCAATTGGTCGGGGAATAATCATACCCTCCGGCGGCTCCGTTAACGGTGCCGTCCGATGAGGTCCCGAGCAGCCAAAACGCGGGCCAGGTGGCGGCAGCGCTGGGCAGCTTGATTCTGGCTTCGATCAGCCCGTAGGTCCAAGATCTAAGTCCCTGAGTGACCAGTTTGGATGAGAACTGATACCAGTTCTTCCCTCCGAATACATAAGGTGTATCCAGGTATTCGCCCTTAATGACCAGATTGCCGTTGGAAACGGATGCGTTTTCGGGCCGGTACCATTCCCATTCGCCATTGCCGCAGCCGTCGAAGGAACCCGAACCCCGGTTATAACCATTACCGATAAAGAAGTTCCAATTGTTCCGATCGATAGCAGTTCCGTTAAATTCATCGGACCAAACCAGCGTATACCCGCTCGGTCCCGGAGAACTGGTCGGCGTTGGACTCCCCGGAAGCGGGGTCGGGGTCGGCGTGGCGGTTGCAAGCGGCCCGGTAGGCGTTGGAGTTGCCGTTGGATTCCCCGTCGGAGTAGGGGTCGGGGTGACGGTAGGGCCGGCGACGCCGTTTTGAACAAGCGACCAGTTGTCACTGTAACCGTAATTACCGCCTGACGCCGGCTGTTCAAAGAAAAGCGTGGCCGATGTATTACTCGCGCCCGTGGTAAAGGTCAAAAACAAATTAACCCATACAAAACTTGCTGGTGTGGTTACTGTCTGGGTTAACTGCGACCCGCCATAATTTTTAACTCCAAACTGTACGGTACTTGAGGGAGTCTCGAGGGTAAACCAGCCGGACAATGTATAAGTCGTATTTGGCGATAATCCGTTAACCACTTGTTCGATCCGTCCCAGGCCGGCGCCTACATATCCCGACCATGCTCCCGCGTAAACCCGCGCCTGGGTGGCGCCGCCGTTGCCGGCTACCAGGAGCCACGGACTCAATGTTCCCGCCTCAAATCCGGGATTAGTCAATAAATTTGCACCACTGGGGGTAGGAGTTGCCGCCGGCGTATTGGTGGGTCCCGGTGTCGGAGTCGGCGTTGAAGTTGGTGTTGGAGTCGGGGTCGCGGTTGGGGTCAGCGTCGGAGTTGGTGTCGCGGTTGGTCCCGGCGTCGGAGTCGGGGTTGGAGTAAATCCCCCGGTACCGGTCAATGAAAGATCCTCAATCCGAATCGCCTTATTAACGCCAGTACCTTGTATTCGAATATACTTCGCATTGGCTAAATTTGCGTTAAAGGCGCTTAACGGGATGGTGATAACCGTATACGAAGTGGTAATCGTCCCGTATGCAGCCAAGGCCACGGAATGATTGGCGCCATCGTTTAGAATAATGGTAAGATCGGATTGTTCGCCGCCGTCGCGCCCTTTGATATTTAAGGCCAAACCGGAATAAGCGGAAATACTGCGGTTCAAGTAGTTATCGAACGATTTAGTGCCGTCATAACCGAAAAAAAGATTGGTTTCGGATTCTACATTATAATTTCCGCCGTTTCTTACGATATTTTCGTTTAAATCATTCTTGTTATTGTTCCACTGCGCCGAACTGTTGTAATTGTCAATCATTAATATTGTACCGGGAGTTGGTGTCGGTGTAGCGCCTCCGGCGCCGGTCAATGAAAGATCATCAATTCGAATGGCTTTATTAACGCCCGTGCCTTGAATCCGGATGTACTTCGCATTGGCTAAATTTGCGTTAAAAGCGCTTAACGGGATGGTGATAACCGTATACAAAGTGGTAATCGTCCCGTAAGCAGCCAGGGCCACGGAATGATTGGCGCCATCGTTTAGAATAATGGCAAGATCGGCTTGTTCGCCGCCGTCGCGCCCTTTGATATTCAAGGCCAAACCGGAATAAACGGAAATATTACGGTTAAGATAGTTATCGAAGGATTGAGTCCCATCATAACCGAAAAAAAGATTGGTTTCGGATTCTACATTGTAATTTCCGCCGTTTCTTACGATATTTTCGTTTAAATCGTTCTTGTTATTGTTCCACTGCGCCGAACTGTTGTAATCGTCGATGATTAAAGTCGCCGCGGCGGTATACGCGGGTGTAATCCCGATCAAAACAAACGCTAAAACTAATAACAATATCAATTTACTTTTACTCATTACTATCCTCCTTCATTGTGATTCCTTCTTTATTGCACAGTAATTGTTTTACAGTTCACCGATTGCTTGGACAATCATCGCTCCCCCCACCTCCTTTTCGATTTCAAATTTAAACTTATAACGCAACCTCTCCACATAATACTTCACCATCTCCGGGCACGGCGTCAGCCATCTCCACGATAATTTCATGCTCCTTCCCATCGTGAAATACCGGAAAACTGTTGCCGTTGATGGCCGTTCCATCCACGATAATTCGCGCGACCTTGTTTTGGTTGCCGTTTTGGTTGGTGATTTTTAGAAGATAGGTATCTCCACGAAATGCCCTTTTTAAAGAACATTTCCGCCAGATATCCGGGATGCAAGGTTTAATGATAATCCGATCATAACCGGGATAAAATCCCATCATATACTGGGTAACCGCCCGGAACATCCACCCGGCGGTGCCGGTTACCCAGGCGAAAGAGGTCTCCCCCGCCCTGGGGTTATCCGGTCCAAAATACATATTGGTAAATACATACGGCTCGCAACCCGAGTGATCGGAAGAATTGAACTCGCTGTCCGGCATAATTTTCATCAGGGTCTGATACGCCTCGTTGCCCCGCCCCACGCAGCAATCGGCCACGATTTTAAATGTCCCGCCATGGCAATAAGGAGTCCCGTTCTCCCAGATTCCAGGCACAAAACCGGTAAGCCTGCCTATCGCGGGATTATACGAGGTGTAAGGGGGATACAAAGTCAGCGGCCCATAACGGGAATCCAGCTTTTCATCAATCGCTTTCAAACACTTCCTGAGTTTTTCTCCCTGCGCTATTCCCGACATGATCGCCCATGTTTGGCTATTGAGGTAGATCATTCCTTCCTTTTCCCGGTGGCTACCAACTTTTTCCCCGGCATCGTTATATCCCGCCAAATACCATTCGCCATCCCAACCGGTATCATTGACGGCCTTTTTTATTTTTACCGCCTTATCGCGCATTTCGCCTTCTACGGCCATATCTTTCACGATCTCAGCCGCCATTTCAGCGGTGTTCAACAATGCCTGATATAAGGCGATGGAAGTCCAAACACTTTCTCCTTTTCCGTTAACCCCGATTCCATTCAAGGAATCATTCCAATCGCCGTCGTGGGCCAAAATCAGCCTTCTTTCTCCCAGGTCCAACGATGAATAGCGTGCGGCCGTTAAAATATGATCCCAGACCGTTCCTTCTCCCTCATCCAAATAAGGAACAATTATCTTTAAAAATTCGAAATCGCCGGTTTCCTTAAGATAGGCATTGATTGCCGGCGCAATCCAGGTAGGGCCGTCGGAATAAATATGGGGATCCAGCGGCAACCAGCCCCTGACGCACCTTCCGTCACGGTATTGGTGTTTTAAAGTCTCGATAATCTTCTCTCTGGCGAGTTGGGGATTAAAGGCAGCCACCGCCCAGGAATCCTGCAGTTGATCCCGGAATCCTTTCCCGGTGGCCCGGCCTGATTCGGCGCAAAGCTGAATTTGTTGTTTTACCCAAAGATTGACGATATGGTTAATCTTCTCTTCCGGAGTGTCAACAACGATATTCCGGATTATTTTTCGTTTCAGCATTCGCAGTGTTTCAAAATCGGATTCAATCTTTCCCGGCGCAAACAGCTTAATTACGGTTTGAACGGCTTGTGACTTTGAATTAGTGGAACCGAATAATACATGGTAAGTGACCGTAGCTCCGGGTTCAATGATCAAACTATTTTCCAAAACGCCCGCCATCGACTCGCAAGCGGCGATGGAATTCCGGCAGTGACCGTTAACCACCGCCATGGGGGCGTTAATATCGCCGTAAACGCCCAAAAAAGCTCTTTTACTGGATTCAAAACCGGTTACCGGCAGGCTGGAAGCAATGTATCCGTCATACCAGTCATGCGGTTTTTCCTGGGCTCCGTTATGCGCCGTAATTAGATTGTAATCCCAGTCAAATTCACAAGATACGTAAGAATCATATTCGCTGTATCCGGCATACCCCTCCAGTGAAAACTCGATAAATGAGTAGACCTTTATCTCCCGAACCCGGTCGCTAAGGTTATGCAAGGTCACGGTGCAGATTTCCGCGGCCTCCGCTTGATTGATGAAAATTCGTACCGCCGCTTTAATTCCCCGGTAGCTTCCTTCGATGATTGAATATCCGAGCCCGTGCCGGCAACGATAGTCGTCCAATTGCCGTTTAACGGGATACCAGCCCGGGTTCCAATATTCCCCGGTTTCCTGATCCCGGATATAAAAATACCGGTTACCGTTTCTAATGAGAATTGCTCTTCCTTTTCCGCCGGGATCGATGAAACTGGCGGTTCTTCCACCGTAAGCGCCGTCTCCTCCCCCGAAATGGTTAACTCCGGACAGCATTTTCGAATTCCACAAGTAGTTCAACAGCGGCCTGGGTGTATCGGTTTTGGTAATGATATATTCGGCGCCGTCCATGCTAAAATGCCCAAAAGAACTCATTGCTCCAACCTCCTCAAGCTTAGGGAACGTTCCCTATTTATCTCGAAACGAACCGGCTTAAAGCCGGTAATTTCTTAATTATAAAAACTATTTAAATCTGTTTACAAGACTTGCCTTCGACCAAATAAGTATTAAAAACCATTTCTTGAGGCGGCAGACTGTGGTCCTTAATATTTTCAAGTAAAATCCGGATCGAAGCCCCGGCTACCTCCGCCATGGGCTGCCCGATGGAAGTCAAGGATATAAAGCTGGGAATGAAGTTCATAATACCGCTGATATTATCAAATCCCACCACTGAAAATTCATCCGGAATTTTAAATCCTAGAAAGTTAAAATAAGAAATGGTTTCATAGGCCAGGATATCGTTAAACGCAAAAATCGCGGTCGGTTTATCATCCAGTCTCACAATTTTTTTAACGGCTTCCTCTCCATTTCCCGGCTTGCCGTTAGTATAAACCACGTATTGGGGATTAAATTGAAGCCGGTGATCATTCAAGACGCTGATATATCCGTTTAACCGCTCCAGGGCGACCCGATGGGATACGTCTCCGGTTATATGCGCAATCCGGGTATGCCCGAGTCCAACCAAATGATTAACCGCCATCCGGGCGCCCTCGTAACTATCAATCATCACATCATTAACATTAAAGTCGTCAAAATGGTTTTCAATAACTACAAAAGGAAAATCCAATTGTTTCAACTTGATAATAAATTCCTTATCCCGCAGGTCGCTCCCGAAAAGAATGATACCGTCGCTGGCTCCTCCGGTAAAGTAATGAATATACTTTTCCTTGATGGAATGGTCGTCGTTGCAATTGCAAAACACCAGGTTATAGCCGTACTTGGCTACTGCGCGCTCCAGGCAATTAGCCAACTCCTGGTATATGGGGATGTTAAAAGCGTCGTAAATAATCCCGATAACCCCGGTTTTATTGGTTACCAAACTGCGGGCCGCATGATTGGGCGTGTAGTTTAGTTTCTTTGCGGCTTCCATTACCCGCTCCCGGGTATCGGCGTTAACCCCGTACTGGTTGTTAAGGGCCTTGGAAACAGTGGTTTTTGATACTCCGGCCAGTTTTGCGATATCAAATATGTTGGTCATTCGATTCACCCCGGTGCTAGGAAACGTTCCCCATATTTATCCTAACACAAATTTCAATGCCTGTAAACCTTCAAGCTTTAAAAAAACACCTGCCGGTAAACATTTTCTTTGATCTCCACTTTCGCTTCTTGCGTTAGTCGGGCGATGTGTTCGTCGTATTTCTTCTCTATCAGGGAGGCTTTCCCGCCCGGTTTGTGACCCGTCCCATCA
>JBJKPO010000081.1:0-10925 GCA_046706235.1 Bacillota bacterium
ACGAACTGGATGATTAATTGCGGGGGAAGCTTGGTTGTTCGTCCGCCACGCCGGTATTGCTCGAAGTATCAATGCTCGGATGGAAGGAATTCGCGGTCGAAATCCTCGGGGACGAGGCGGGAAACTATATAGTGGCCGGTTGTTTGGAACAAATCAACCCCATGGGTATTCATTCCGGAGACAGCGCCGCCGTCACTCCTCCTCAAACCCTGTCCGCGGAAGAATACCGGCATATCGTCGCCTTATCTGAAAATGTCGCCCGGGCCATTGAACTGGTCGGAAGCGCCGGCCTTAAAATAGCTCAAAATCCGGTTGATAAAGATTTTTACGTATTTAAAGTAAGCCGGAGCTTTACCCGTGCCACGGCGACGATTGCCAAAGCAGCCGGTTTGCCGGTGGTGGATATTGCCGTTAAACTAATGATAGGGTATAAACTGGAAGAGCTTTCAATTCCGCCGGAAACAACCGTTAATCAACCACAAACTCATTATACGGCTGTAAAATTGCCGCGGTTTGATCATCAGAAATTTCCCACGGCCGACCATACTTTAAACACCATAATGAAATCGACCGGAGAAACCATGGCCGCCGGGCGAAATTTCAAAGAAGCATTTCAAAAGGCTTTACGTTCGTTGGATACCGGGATGGATGATTTCACATCCAATAGTAAAGATGATAATGAAACCAACTTTACTATTCAAACATTAAAAGAAAAACTGGCCAATCCCGATCCCGGACAGTGCTTGTTCCTCTATCACGCTTTAAAATCAAATTACAATATTGATGAATTACACCAACTTACCGGGATCGACACTTATTTTTTAACGGAATTCGCCGAACTGGTTTCTTTGGAAAAAAATCTTACCACTTATGCCTTGTATAACTTGGATCCGGAAATATTCTTTAAAGCCAAACAATGGGGATTTTCGGATACTCGGATTGCCGATCTATTACGAACTACGGAGTTCCAAGTCCGGGAAGCAAGGCAAAGATTGGGAATCACGCCGGTTTATGATACAATTTCATTTTATCCGGGTGATATGGAGGATAACCGGGTTTCACGCGGTATTAATTATTCGACTTACAGCCATATCGAATCCCCCGGGATGAATTCGGCCGAATCCGGTTCGAATTTAGCTTCGGTTGAACCGGATGCCCGCCGGAAAGTTATCATATTGGGACCCGGACCCAACCGGATTGACCGTGGGGGAGAATTCGAATACTCGGTAATCCATGCCGCGTCTGCTTTACAAGATATGGGATATAGTTCGATCTTAATTAATAATAACCCCGAAGCGTTGTCAACCGATCCCGCTTTTTCCGACCGGCTTTATTTGGGACCTCTAACCGGGGAAGAATTGGGAAACATTATTCTGCAAGAACGGCCCGCGGGGATTATCTCCCGATTCGGAAGACTTCCGGCATCGGCCTTGGAATATTGCGACCAAGCCGGAGTTGAAATTTTAGATAATCAACCCGATTCAACCGGCGAAATAATAAGCCTTGACTCCCTTCAGCCGTATTTATCCGAAAGTAAAGTATCCAAACTTCCGGGGGGAACGGCCTCCGATCCTATAAGCGCCATCACTATCGCGAATCATACCGGGTATCCGGTTACAATTAGCCCGGACGCGTCCGGAGCCGTAATGCTGCCGGAGGTAGCCTTTGATAGTGATGATATCGCCGATTATTTCCATCGGATTTCAAAAATAAACCGGGACCGTAAGTCGGAATTTACCATCGCGAAATTTCCGGAAGATGCGCTTGCCGTTGAAATCGGCTGTATAACCGACGGTACCGCTGTAATCATTAACGGCTTTATGGAACAGATCGAACATGCCGGGATTAGTTCCGAAGACAGCGCCCTGGCTTTGCCTCCGTATACCCTCGGTGCCGGACTTCAAGCCGATCTAAAGGCTATTACCGAGAAAATAGCCCTGGAATTAAAAACAAAAGGATTCCTGAATTTCCAATATGTAGTTAAGCACAATCTCATCTACTTGCGATCCCTTAGCCGGTTAACCAACCGTTTGACTCCAGTCATTATAAAGGCTACCGGGATTGATTGGATTAAAATCGCCGTGGCGATTTTAATGGGAAAATCATTACAAGAGCAAGGAATCAAACCGGAATCCCCAATGGAATATAGTGTTGTAAAAGAAGCTGTCTTTTCTCTCGAAAGGTTTCCGGGCGTGGATACCATTTTAGGCCCGGAAATACGTTCCACCGGTGAAGTTATCGGAATAGGAAAAGATTTTGGACTGGCGTTCATTAAATCACAACTAGCGGCCGGAGAGAATTTGCCGGCCGGAGGGACTATTTTTTTAAGTATTAAAGAAGAGGATAAACGGGCCTTTATTCCAATTGTAAAGCAGTTGTCGGATTTGGGGTTTAAGATTTTGGCAACTGATGAAACCGTTCCTATATTTTCACGCAACAATATTTCCTGTCAACCGGTTAAAAAAGTGGGAGAAGGACGCCCCAATATTTTAGATAAAATTAAAAACGGTGAAGTACAATGGATCATCAATACGCCGGCCGGACGAAAAGCCCGGCATGACGAGAGTTTACTCCGTAGTATCGCGGCGTCGAAAAACATTCCCATCATAACCACGGTTGCCGCCGCTCAGGCAGTAGTAACAGGCCTGGAAAGTTATTTAGAAGGAAAAATGGAAATCCGTGATCTAACCGGTTTTTAAAACTGGTATAACCCCTCAAAAGCCCTTTAAACGGGCTTAATTTTTTTTATTGCCAGCTAGGCAGGATAATTTAACATCACATAGAAATTTAACAATTGGTAAATGGCAAATTAAAAATATGAAATTTAACCATAAACTGGAAAAACGAGGAGGTAAATGAATGGCGTCTATAGATAAGTTGGTTGAAGTGGCCCAACATTCCGGTGAAGGTTATAAACCGCTGGTTGATTATGGAGCTTGGCGAGTCGCCGTATTAAAGTACTCCAGCACGGATGATGAACCGGGATTAGTTACCAAAATGCAACGGCATAATGAAACCGATGAAGTATTTGTTTTAATCCAAGGGAAGTGCATCATTTTCCTTGGTGAAGGAGACCAGACCATTACCAAAATTATTCCGGTGGCTATGGAACCATTAAAATTTTATAATGTAAAACGGTCGGTCTGGCATACCCATATTGTAAGCAAGGACGCGGCAATTGTAATTGTTGAAAATGTCGATACCGATTTAACAAATTCACCGCTTTTAATGCTGGATGACTCGCAAAAAGCGGAAATTGTTAAAATAGTTAAGGAATTATGGGGGTAATCGGATTGTCAAATCACATCGAAAATAATAAATGCTATCATCTAAACGAAAACAAAGAGTATGTAATTGAGAATTACAATCAAGCCAAACCATTTGCCAGTTTCTTGCCTTCGATTGCCGGGCTTCATGGAAAACCAATTTGGGTATATTATGTAAATCGAGGCCAGGCAATTGCTTCGGTTGGTATCAATAATAAAGACAATTCAATCATGGAGTTTTTACCGGCCAATAAGGCATACCGGCATACTTCCCTGCAGGGATTCCGGACGTTTTTGAAAATAAAGGGGCCCGCAAACGGCCGGACCATCTGCTACGAACCCTTTCAAAATCACCTGCAAAATAAAGATCAGGGTATCCTCCAAAAGATGCTGATCACCTCGTACGATTTGAAATTAGAAGAAATTAACCCCGCGCTGGGAATCGAATTCAAAGTAATGTATGCTACTCTTCCCGGCGAAAAATTTCCTGCTTTGATCCGAACGGTATCGATCGCCAATATTTCAGGAAAGTCCATGGAGATTGAAATATTGGACGGTTTGCCGGTTTTTCTTCCGTATTTTATTAGTGATAATGAAATGAAAAATATGAGCAACCTGAAACAGGCGTGGATGCGGGTTGAGAACTACGAAACCATTCCCTATTACACAGTTACGGTATTGCCTGCCGATAGCTCGGAAACCCATTTTATCGAGGGTGGCAATTTTTATTTAAATTTTGATTTCAGTGCTGGAAAAAAGGCAAAAACAACTAACACCATTATTAATCCCGGCCTGATCTTTGGAAGTGTCACCGATCTTTCTTATCCGGACCTTTTTTTCACCTCCGGTTTTGGCATACCCAAAACTCAGGCTAATATTGGATTTACCCCCTGCGGTTTTGGTTACAAGAAAATTGCTTTACCTAACGGAAGTATGGATACCACCTATACATTAATCGGTAATTCGGGTAGTTACCGGGAACTAATCGATTTTGTCCAAAATCAACTGAATAAATCGTATATCACCAATAAAATCGCTGAAAACAAGCAATTAATCGAAGGATTAAAAAGGCACATTTTTACATCGAGCGGTTCCGAAGAATTCGATCAATACTGCGGCCAAAGTTTTTTAGATAACTGCTTACGGGGCGGTTATCCGATTTTGACCGGCAAGGGAAAAAATGTTTTTTACGTATATTCCCGGAGACATGGGGATATGGAACGGGAGTACAACTTCTTCCAGCTGGATTCAACTTATTATTCCCAGGGTAATTCGGCTTTCCGGGACGTCAACCAAAACCGCCGCAACGATGTCTTTTTCCTACCGTATGTTGAAGACACCAATATAAAGATATTCTTTAATCTTCTGCAACTTGACGGATTTAACCCGCTGATCCTGAAAGGCGCCCAATTTATCATTGAAGCTAAAGACAAGGCCGAGAAAGTAATTATTAAGTATTTGGGGGCAAATAACGCCTCAAAAGTAATCGAATCCATCCAAAAACCATTTACCCCGGGAGCTTTTTTAAATTACCTGGAATCAAACGGCATTGTTTTTAACAAAGGCATTGCTCACGAACTGCTTGATGAGCTTCTTGCCCTTAGCAGCCGGGAAGATACGGCCAGTTTTTCGGAAGGATACTGGGTCGATCATTGGACCTATAATAACGATTTATTGGAGCATTTCGGGGCGATATACCCCGAAAAGATAGCGGAGTTATTATTTGAAAAAAACGATTATTCTTATTACGATAATTATGAAGCGGTTGCGCCCCGGGATAAAAAGTATGTCCTTACCGATAAAGGGGTGCGGCAATATAACTCCTTGATTTATATCCCCGAGAAAGAACATCTGATTAAATCGAGGTCCCTCGAACCAAACAAGGTACGGACTGATTTTGGAAAAGGCGAAGTATATCATTGTAATTTAATCGTCAAGATAACCAATCTTGCTTTAAATAAAGTCGCTTCGTTCGACCCGGAGGGTGTGGGGATCGAAATGGAGGCCGACAAACCGGGTTGGTGTGACGCGCTCAACGGACTTCCCGGGCTTTTGGGTTCATCGATCAATGAAAGCCTGGAACTTAAAAGACTGGCGCTTATTGTAAAAAACATCCTGGAAACCAGTCACGCCGGTCAAGTTAAAAAAATTAAGTTGCCTATCGAAGTACATTCATTCTTTAATGAAATATTAACTCTTCTCAAAAGCGATCCCAACGATTTCGAATACTGGGATAAGAGTTATCTGGCAAAAGAGACATACCGCGACCAGGTTATCATGGGAATTTCGGGTAAGGAAGCCGAGGTTGATACCGGAACCTTAATGGAATTTTTAACATTAACGGTTCAAAAAGTGGACCGGGGCCTCAAAAAAGCACTCGACCGGCAAACCGGAATACCTTATACCTATTTTATTAATGAAGCCACGGAATATAAAGTAATTACCGACAACAACGGAAATGTCTTAAAAAATAACAATGGGTATCCTTATGTTAAAGCCCTCAAGTTTGAACAAAAACCGTTGCCTTTTTTCCTCGAGGGACCGGTACATGCGCTTCGGCTTGAACAGGATAAAAACGCCGCCCGCAATATGTATCAAGCCATCAAAAAAACGGGGCTTTATGATGAAAAACTCGGGATGTACAAGGTCAATGTAAACATCATGGACGTTACCAAGGAAATCGGGAGGCAAAATATCTTTCCGCGTGGCTGGCTTGAAAATGAAGCGGTGTTCCTGCATATGCATTATAAATATTTGCTTGAATTATTGCGGGCGGAGTTATACCCGGAATTTTTCGAGACCATTAAACGGGCGTTTATTCCATTTCTTGACCCTGAAATGTACGGCAGAAGTATTCTGGAAAATTCATCCTTTATCGCCAGCACCGTCTACCCGGATGAAAAAGTTCACGGAACCGGATTTCAAGCACGGTTAACCGGCGCCTCGGCCGAATTTCTAAACATGTGGATCTATATGACTTCCGGTAAAAAACCTTTTTACCTGGATAATGAAGGCAAACTGGCTCTTAAGTTAAATCCGGCGCTTCCGGCATGGTTATTTACCAATAAAACGAAACAAGTTGAAATATTCAATGAGACGGGCATAGTTAAACTTGATCTGCCCGCCGGTTCCTTTGCGTTTTATTTTCTGGGGAAAACGCTGACTGTCTATCATAATAAAAACCGCCGGGATATCTACGGTATTGATACGGTAAAGGTTGGCGGGATTGAATTGCAAAAAGACGGCACGGTTTTTAAGATCGATGGAACCGTTATACCAATGCCGTATTCAAAGCAAATCCGGGATGGATTAATTGAGCGAATCGATGTGATATTTGAATGATGTCAGTTCAAATCCACTTCGGAGTCACGCAACGGTTTAGGATTCGCTACCCAATATCCTTGGGCGTAATCCACGCCGATTGTTTTTAGCAAATTAAAGATGCTTTCATTTTCGACATATTCGGCAATGGTCTTCAATCCCATCAGGTGCCCCATCTCGTTGATACTGCGGACCATCGCCAGATCGAACGAATTATTGACCATATTTTTAACAAAGGAACCATCGATTTTCAGGTAGTCCACCGGCAAGTGTTTTAAATATCCGAACGAGGAAAAACCGCTGCCGAAGTCATCCAGCGCAAAACGGCAGCCTAAGCTCCGCAACCCCTGGATGAATTGAATCGCTCTCGTAAAATTGGCAATCGCGACAGTTTCGGTGATCTCAAAACAAATCAAATGGGCAGGCACCAAATTCTCTTTTAATTGCGTCTCCACGAACTCCGGAAATGAATCATCATTCAACGAGGCGCCTGATAAATTAATATTACAAGTAAATAAAGTTTTTTTAGCGCTGTTATTGATGTAATTATTTTTATAAAACGTAATAAAATTATTGATTACCCAGCGGTCGATGGTCGGCATCAAGTTGTAACGTTGCGCGGCGGGGATAAAGAAAGCCGGATAAATAAAGTTATTTTTGGCCTCGCCCTCCATTCGCAGCAATAATTCATAATGATCGCCCGTATGATTATCCTCTATCAAGGGGATAATCTGCTGGCAATATAGATGAAATTTGTTTTCTTCAAAAGACTTTGAAATACGCGAAACCCATTGGGTATCACCGAGACGTTTCGAAAACTCCTGCTCATAATCGCTGAAAATATGAAAACGGGAACCGCCTTTTTCCTTAGCCAAATAACAGGCCTCATCGGCGGCGCTCAATATATAATCAGCGTTATCCTTATCCGAGTCAATCCCGATTACTCCAATACTGATGCCAATATTAAACAATTTATTATTCCAAATAAAAGGAAACTCGCTAACGGCTTTACAGAGTTTTTCCGCAATTTCAGTAGCCTTATCAAGCGGGCAATTCTCAAGCAGGACCCCAAATTCATCCCCGCCAAGCCGCGCCAGTACATCCGAAGCCCGTAATTTTTCACGTAAAAGTTGAGCGATTTGTTTTAACAGCTGGTCACCGGCAAAATGTCCGCACGTATCATTAATAATTTTAAACCGATCCAGGTCCATAAAAAACAAAACATGATGCAGGGGTTGGTATTTCTTCTTTTCAAGTAACTGTTGCATGATTTCCTCGAACTTACTACGGTTGATGATGCCGGTAAGAGAATCGTGGCTTGCTTGATAAGCGATTTTTCTAGCCATTTCCCGTGTTTCAGTAACATCATGAAATACAATCGTAACACCGATGATTTGTTCCGCGCGATTTCGGATTGGAGAAACCGTGGTCTCAATGGCAAATTCATGACCGTGACGGTTGATTAACACATTTTGGGATGAAGACTCATGTTTATGTTTGGTGTCGACCCGGGATACTTCAAATAAAGAAAAATCAATCTGTTGCCGGGTATTTTCATTAATGATGTTGATCAGGGAACGAAACGACAATCCCGCGGCTTCCTCCAAACTCCATCCGGTTAATTGCTCGGCCGCCGGATTCAAGTAGTTAATATTACCATTGATATCAATGGTAATGACCGAATCTCCGATTGATTTCAAAGTAACCTGGGCCTGTTCTTTTTCCTGGAAAAGTTCGTCCTCGATTCGCTTCCGTTCAATAGCGTAACGGATCGAGCGTTCCAGTAAATGATAACTGATTTCATCCTTGATTAAATAATCGGCGGCGCCGGATTTGATTGCCTCCATATCGATCTCATGCTCTTTTTGGCCGGTTAATAAAATAATGGGAGTCCGGTTTCCCAAACGGATTGTTTCCTTTAAAAGATCGATTCCATTATACGCCCCAAGCCGGTAATCATATATATAAATATCATGATCCGGTTTGAGGATGGTTTTTAACGCATCTTGGTAGGTGCTAACCCAATCAAATTGAAACTGAACCTCGGCCGACTCAGTGAGTAAGTCTTTAATAATCAAATAATCATCCCGATCATCATCGACAATCAAGACTTTCAATAGTTTTTGCGTCATTTTTTTCTCTCCCCGATCGATAGTCTGTCAATCATGTTAATAATTTTCACGGGTTTAGTGAATTGGCAATTCAACAATTTCCAGCCAATATTTAACAATTAAGCCCATGATATCAACCAAAGCGTTAAAGGTCAACGGTTTGGTTATAAAAGAATTAACCCCGAATTTATAGGTCCAGGCTATGTCTTCTTCCGTCTTGGAGGTTGTAAATACCACCACTGGAATAATACGCAAATCGGAATCGGATTTTATTTCCAGTATAGCTTCGCGGCCGTCTTTGCGAGGCATGTTTAAATCAGTTAAAATCAATCCGGGAAGTTGCGCATTGGTTATATTGGCGTATTTATTGCGCCGTTTAAGGAAGTCAAGCAACTCTTCGCCATTTTCCACAAAAAATAACGGATTTTTTACTTGAGCCTCTTCCAGGGCTTCTTTAATTATTAGTCGATCATCCGGATCATCATCCGCAATCAAAATCGGGGCTGATTCTTTGGATTTAATCATTCAGTTCACCCTTTTTTAAACAAATTATACCTGTTGTTTTAAAACTGAATAATAAAGAGGCAACTTAGTATTCGGCATTTTCCTCTAAAAACATAAGAACTTTATCCAAATCTTGTAATCCAATCATAAAGTTTTCTATGCTTTAAGCCGTTAAAATAATTGAGAAAATATCAGGAGGGTTTGGAGTTATGGAAAAAGTCGCTCCAAAAACAACAAAGCTAAAAAAGTTTTTCGCTACGATTATGTTTCTTCTAATCTTGGCGGTAATAATCTATGGGTTGCAATACTTCTATCATATTTTTGATACTCCCTTGAAACAATTTAACCAATATCTCTCGGCCGCCAATGGCGTATTTTTTCAAGACATGGTTTGGGGAGTCTCGATTGGCACTCTGGTATTTGTTGTAATCTTAATTATATTCCCGATTTTAATGAAAAACATCAATACCGGATCGTATTTTCGTAATCTATTTGACGGTATTATATCATCCTTTATCTTCTTTGTCTCGCAAATTATCTATGGTTTTTTTGAAAAAATTAATAAATTATATCTATTGCTGTCAATTATTGCGGTGGCTATCATTACCACTGTGTTAATTCAAATTGCAGCCAAAATGTATAAAAATAAAGCGGATCAAGTGGAATTTCGGACCGCATATATTGCCAGCATCACCGCGGGTTTAATATTCGGAGTGCTATTACGATTGCTTACCATCGCTTTTAATTATACTTCCGCCGGATTACAAAATTTTCATTTAAAATTATAAGTTATAAATAAAACCGGAGGATATAATCCCCCGGTTTTAAAATTACCTCTCATCAATAACTCGGATCCTTAACCCCGAAGCCGAAACGGTAACGATAATCTCCACCACTTTCATGATCAAACCCGGCGAACGACAGATAACGGCCGTTCGGATCGAAAAAGGCGACGGTTACATTATCACTGCCCCCGCTGCTTGTGCTACTAAGAAATCCTCCATAACACTGCCAGGCAGTATTTCTGATCGATGAGTTAGCGCCTAAACAGCCTGATTCGTCACGGAGTTGCTCCGCCACGGGTAAATCATCGGGACCATGTTCGGTCTCGGCTAACGACTCAAAATCACCGGAAGCGGCTAAAGCGCCGCCGTCGAACGGGTAAACCGCAAAATGCCCCATGCCGCTTAAGACTAACCGCATTGCTTGAATGGTTTGCGTTGCGCTTCCGTCCTTATCGTTTTCATATACAAATATCAGATAAGTGCCGTTATATGTTGATTGATATGCAGAAGTAGTCGCCTGGCGGATCGCGAATCCGGCTCCTTCATCAAGCCCGAAGTCCAGGATAAAATCGCCGGTTTCGGTGCCGATTAAGGTCAGATTATGAGCATAATCTTTATTGGAAACAGTGGCCGGATCGGGAGTAAAAGTACTGGTTCCAACCATTGCGGAATCATTGATATTGGAAATGCCGTTACCGCCTTCATCGACTTCAGTACGGCTGCTATATCCCGCCCCGTACATCCGTCCGTCCGGGATGGGCGTGGTATTGGTATTATTATCAAAGAAGGCAAAGCCTGCTTCAAAATTACTCTCGGCCGGAGTAGCGTCCATCTTAAATTTGATCCAATTAAACGCTTTCTCCTGGAAATCGTTCATGTCTCCTTGTTTGCGGACGAAAGCGTAACCCGGATTGCCGTCCGGGGAACCGTCGGAGTTG
>JBJKPO010000082.1:0-3796 GCA_046706235.1 Bacillota bacterium
CTGGCCGGTGGTCGGCTCATCCAAAAAGATGATGTCATTATCGCCAATCAAAGCAAGGGCGACGCTCAATCGCTGCAATTGGCCGCCGCTTAATTTGATGGTTTGCGTATTGGCCTTATCCGCCAAATCGACCAGGGCGATGGCCTCCTTGACTCCCATTGAACGTGGATAAAAACCGGCACACAGTTGGACTGTTTCCTTAACCGTAAGGCGGGGAAACATCGCCGCGGTTTGCAATTGAACCCCGATCCTGGCTTTAACCCCCAATGGATCCCGGGCCGGATCCAATCCCAAGACTTGAATCACGCCGGAATCCCGCTTGGTTAAACCGATAATCGTTTCCACGGTAGTTGTTTTCCCCGCGCCGTTCGGGCCGAGCATCCCGAATACCTCCCCCGGCCCGACCGTAAAAGTGATGCCGTCGACCGCCCTAACCGTTCCGTAAAACTTCCGTAACTCGGTTACCACGATACTATCCATCCGCATACTCCTCGTAAAATCTCCAAATCATGCCATTTAATTATCTATACATTTACCATTTTCGGCGAAATCCCTTTATTAAATCCGTTAATTTTTCACCAACCCGGACAAGCCGGAATCAAAGCTTAAAAGCCGAAACACGAAACACACGAAAAAGGCCGAAATACACGAAAAAATGATTTATAAAAAGAACTTTTCGTGTATTTTCGTGATGGATTTTATTTCGTGTTTTTCGTGATTAAAAGGTTTTGATCTGTTTCATTTCCAGTAGTAAAAAGCATAACCTGGACAGACCGGAACCAACAAGGGATTTATCGTTCATCTGATAATTTCTTTTCCATCAAAAGTCGCGCTTCTAAAGCGCGCAGCATTAGACGGGTTAGGGACTAAATGGTTTTGCAAAATCTTTGTTTATTCAAACTTGACCCGGTATAACCCCACTACCAGGAAAGCGCATCCCAAACCCAGCAGCCACATAATGGGACCGGCCACGGAAGCTAGGCCGGCGCCGTGCGCCATGATATCGTTAAGCGCCCGGGTTGCCCAACCCGGGGGTGAAATCCGGGAAATCAGCACCATTACCGCCGGGCTCTTGCTGGTTACCGGGATAAACGCCCCGCTCAGCATGCTGCCAACCATCACGATTCCGGTTGAAAAAATTTGAACCTGTTGGGAAGACTTTAAAAACCCGGCCAACATCAATCCAAGGCCCGTCATGGCGATAATATAAGCGGTCAAGATGCTGATTATTTTGGGAAATGCCAGGCTCCAGGGGGCTCCGAACAAATACTTTCCGGCCAGTAATAAAATCAGCGCCTGAATCCAGGACATGATGAATAATTTCACTAAAAATCCCAGGATAACTTCCAACCTGGCCGTGGGTGTCGCAAGCAGCCTGCCCCAGGTACCGCTGTTGCGTTCCTCGATAATCGAACCGGCCGAGGCGATCAGATTTATCCCGACAAACATCACCATCACTCCACTATCGGCCAGCCCCATCATTTCCGTGGGGAGAAAACTCATCAGCCAGGTCATCAAAACCGGTATCCCAACAAATGACATCATATACAACGGGTCCTTTATATATTGTTTAATTCCAACCGCCGTTAAATTAACAATCTTTTGCATTATTATCGCTCCTCGTTTATTAGTCTCTCAAGCTCCGTCCGGTGATCTTCATGAACAAGGTTTCCAAATTGGGTTTTTTGATCTCGATTTTCGAAACCGTGATCCGGGCCGTGATAATATAGCCAAGAACGTCGGTCAGGATTGATTCCGCTTGATCAGTGAGGATTTTTACCTGTTCTTCGGTGGCTTTCACTTGATGGACGTGGGGAATCGTCCGCAACCGTTCGTAAAAACTTTCATTGGTGAAGGGCACGGTGATTGCGATCTCCTGCTTTTCCCCAACTTGTTGCAATAGTTGTTCCTTGGTCCCGGACGCCACAATCCGGCCTTGATCCATGATGGTTACCCGGTCACAGAGCAGTTCAACTTCCTCCATGTAGTGGCTGGTATATATCACCGTGGTCCCGTTTTGGTTCAAACCCCGGATCAAATCAAAGATATGGGTCCGGGACTGCGGATCGACCCCCACCGTGGGTTCGTCCAGAATCAGCAACTCCGGTTGGTGCAGGATGCCGGCGGCGATATTGATGCGCCGTTTCATGCCTCCGGAATAATTTTTCAGTGGTTCGTCCGCCCGTTGAGTCAACCCGGTCAGTTCCAGGACCTCTTTAATCCTTTGGGCCAAAGTTTTTCCCGGTATTCCGTACATTCTTCCCCAAAATTTCAGGTTGTCGCGGGCCGATAGTTTGGAATACAAGGCGATATCTTGCGGTACCAACCCGATCCGGCGTTTAGCCTCCAGCGGTTGTCCGGCTACCGAAAACCCCGCCACCGCCATATCCCCGCCGGACGGTTTTACCAGCCCGGCCAGCATCGAGATGGTGGTTGACTTCCCGGCCCCATTCGGCCCAAGCAGTCCGTAAATCTCCCCTTTTTGGATCGCGAAGGAAACCCCGCGCACCGCTTCCAGCTTTTTAAACCGCTTTTGCAAATCATTGACCTCGATATAAGCCATTTTATTTCACTCCTTTATTTTCATCGACATCATCATACCAGGAATCCCCCGGCGGCAAATCGGTCTTACTAATCAAACTTGAATACGCCGAAAGGCTGATCTTGCGATCAGCCTTTTGGGAAGAAGACATAACCGGGAATACGTTCGATCATTCAAGAATTGGCAAAAAGATCAACTATTTTAGAAATTTATGAAGGTAACAGCCAATGAAGCTAGAATATTTTGTTATATTTATGTATTTTCAGGAGTATCTTACATGACTACAGGCGGTAAGAATCTTTCGGACTTGGCTATTATTAATTCTTCTTCGAAACCTCAACAACAAAAGGATATATTTACCGTTACAATAAAAGCAATAAAATCCTCCGGCGCTGTTGTCGAAATGCCAAATGGCGAAACAGGTTGGCTTCCAGCTTATGAAATTGATGCTAACTTTAGAGAATACCAAGACTTTAAAGCGCAGGGAAAAGATTACTTGGGAAAAACGATACCAGTTATTAAACTTAGTGATCGATACGGACAAAAGAACATAGTCAGTTGTATAAGGGTGGATAATGATCCTTGGGAGGAAGTTTATTCTTGGAAAGATAATGAAGTCTTGATAATGGAGGTAACAGGAATAAATGAATCCCAAGTAATAGGGCTTATCAAACCTGGGATTCGAGCCATGATCTGGCTTGATACTCTTAAAAGAATTCTTCCGATCTCTTGGGGAGAATTCGCGAAACCACTCATTGGCGATGAAGTTGCTGGTTATTTTCATCCTAATAGTGTTGATCACGAAAACCGAATTTTAATACTTGATATAGTTAGTTATGCCAGATCATTGGGTTCAGTTAGTAAAGCATTAATGTCCTCAATAATAGAGTTAGAAACCCAAAATAGTTCTTCGCAAATAAATGCACAAATTGAAAACTCTCTTATTCGAAGCCGTTTTCAAGATGCTTTATTTAAAAACATTCAATATGTTTTAATAGTGGACGATGATGATGTTTTTAGAAACTCGCTGAAAAACTTTATAAATCAAAAAGGATGTACAGTTATTGATTGCCGCAGTGAATCAGAAGCGTCCCTAAAAATCAAAGAAAGGAAAGCCGACTTTCATTTAGGGGCTGTATTTCCGACCGTGTAAATGGCAATAATCTCCAATAGAAAGAAAACTAAAGGAGAAATAACCATGACACAATTAAACGAAACCGAAATGCAGCTTGCAGCACTTATTAGCAAGGAGTG
>JBJKPO010000083.1:0-13954 GCA_046706235.1 Bacillota bacterium
AAATTAAGTATTAAAAGCGATCAAGGTTCGTCGTTTCAAGCCGAACTAACCGGAAGCATTCAAAACCTTTATCTTAAATGCAAGATGATTTTTGACCGGGTTACTTATCAGGAAGTGCCGGTGCGGGATCTCAGAATTCAATTCAACTGGAGTTTTAAAGAACATAATATTCAAATCCCGATGGCGCGAGGAATTATTTGGGAGGGAGAGATGGCCGTCAAAGGTTTGATTGGGTTTGAACCATCCGGGATAAAATGGATGGTTTCAGGGAAGCTTTCCAGCCTGGATCTGGGAACGATTTCGCTGGGTAATACTCTTCCAGTCCAAGGTAAAGTTTCGACCGACGCCGTATTACGGGGTAGCTGGAACAAAGGTGACCCTTTTCAAATCGGAAGTATTTTAGGAACTTTTACCGGAACCAAGTTACAGATTAGCGATGCCGCGGTAGATAAGGCTGAAGGAGTTTACAGTTGGAGTAACGGTAACTTAATTATTGACTCGATCCAGGCTAAGGTAAATCAAGGCCGGATATTCGGATACTTATCGTTGAATAACCAGGCTAAGCTATCGGTTAACGTGAACGCGGAGAATATTCGATTATGCCATTTATTGCCGGAAGAGAAACGGTTTCCTTTCGATGGTTTATTTAAAGGTAGTTTCACGTTTGAGGGACCAATAGATCAACTTTCCGGGCGGATTGACGGCGCTTTTACCGATGTGGCGTGGAATTCCAAAGCTATTGGCGATATCACCGGTAGTTTGACATACCGCAATAACCGGCTTTCCATCACTCAACTCTTGATTAGCACCGGTCTAGGTAATTTTCGAGTTGAAGGAGACATGAATATTGCCAAAGATCCGTTTGTCAATATAAACATAACCGGTTCAAACACAAATTTAAACGGATTAGCGAAATGGTTGCCGATTGATCCCACAATAAAAATTGATGGTTTGGGACAGATTGATCTTGACATTACCGGCAGCGCCGTTAATCCAAGTTTCCATGGCCGGCTCCGGTTAACCGACCCGGCTTTTGGGAGTATTAAGATGAATGAAGGAGTAATTGAACTGAGTGGGAATTTATCGGAAATGTCGTTGACCAAATGTCAATTACGTAGTAACGATTCATTTTTGGAATTATCCGGTAAGTTGAATCGGAACCGGATTGATTTAAACATTGCTTCTCAATCATTCGATTTAAGTTCCTTGCATTTAACACAAGGTGGTAATACTTTGCAAGGCCTGGTTGACTTTAACGGCCGGTTAAGCGGAGTCACCGGCGATCCGGTATTAAATGCCGACATATCGGGAGGAAATTTGAGTTTTGGGGCCTTGTCCTACCAGTCATTAAAGGCCAAGTTACCCTGGAATTCCCGGGGACTGACGATTGACCGGGCTGAACTAAAACAAGGAAACAGTTCATTGTCGCTCAATGGTCAAATAGTATTTTCAAAACCGGTCGAATGCCGGTTGGAAGCCGAAGTGGCGTTTTGTGAAATCAGCAAGTTGCGCCAATTGGTAAAAATTCCGGAACAGTTGCAAATTGACGGAAGTTTGTCGGGAACTGTTAAAATTAGCGGGTCCATAGATAATCCGACGCTAAAAATTAACGGCGCCATAACGCAAGGTACCTTTAACAATCTCTCTTTGTTGGGTGGTTTTGATGTAGAGTATTCTCACAATCGAATTAATATCAATAATGTGGAATTATATCAAGGGAATGGAGCGCTAATGGCTCAGGGTGTTTGGGAAAGCCGCCGTTCTTTAAACATTCAAGTCCGGTTAATTAATTATCCGTTACAAATTATAAATCAGTTCAGCGGACCTTCCGTGCGGTTGGCCGGGTCGGTCAATTCGAACATCCGGTTGGAATGGAACAACGCCAAGGTTTCCGGTGAATACGATCTGGATGTATCGGATCTTGATATCAATGGTAATACTTTTGGAAATTTACGTTCCAATGGAAACATTACAAGTCAGGGATTAATAATTGAAAACAGCGTAATCAACGGCAAAAACGGGATAATTAACGGAACCGGTTTTATTCCGTGGCCGGACGGTTGGTCCGCCAAGTATCAATTGCCGTTGTTAAACGGCTGGATTCCTCAACAATTGGGATTAAACCTTACCATCAAAAACTTGCCGGTTTCCCTGGCTAACCAGTTTAGTTCCGGATTGAATTTTTCAAATGGTTCAATTGAAGGCGACCTTCAAATTCAGGGAACAATGACCAAACCGTTATTCTCAGGCAAACTTGATTGTAATAACTTGAAAGCCGGTATCAACGGATTACCGCTTCCAATTGAAAATTTTCAAACCACTGTTTCGATTAACAATAATCAAATTCAGATAAAAAAAGCCCGGGGTTCATACGGAACCGGTAAATTTAACGTTGCCGGCAATATTGGTTGCGAAGAGTTGAAACAGTTCAAGTTCGACCTTAACCTGACCGGATCCCGGATTTATTATAGTAATTCTTTTTTTAACGGTTATGGAGATGTCAACCTTAAATTGACGGGGCCATTCAAGGATTCGTTAATTTCCGGAGACATACAGGTGTCCAACTCGAAAGTTGGAATTGTAGGAGTTATTCCGGCAATAAAAAATTCCTTATCCTGGCAGCCGAAATTGGATGTATCGATTAAGGTTGGCAATAATACCAGGTGCCGGGTAATTGGTTTTGCCGATCTTAGCATCAAAGGGGCGGACCAAGTTAAGGGGACCTTGGCGGAACCGGCCTTAAACGGAGAGATCGATTCCAATAACGGTGTTTTGACTTTTTACAATAATGCTTTCCGGATTAAAAAAGCTAAAGCAATTTTTAAATTATCGCAACGGTATAATCCTTATCTTGACATTGAATCAAGTCTGAGGCGGGAGCAGACGGAAATTTATCTAAATATCAAAGGCTTAGTTCCGAATGGCGTCAATATTAGTTTAACGTCTCAACCTTTTATGTCCCAAGCGAATATTTTCAATTTACTGAATTGGACCGAACTGGAGGCCGGTAAGTCCTTAAATCCCCAAGATGTTATCAAGGGAAACATCAGTGTGGTTACCGATACTATTTTCGGGGACTTTTTGTATCAACTCCGGCAAACATTAAATGTCAATTATTTATATCTTGAACCGGACGAGAAAAATGATTTTCGAATCAATATGGGTTCATTTTTGACCCGGCAGATATCTTATTCTTATAGCAGGTCGATTTTTCCCGAAAATAAAAAGAATTGGACTATCAGTTTCAACTATTATTTTGATCCGGATTTTTCCTTGGAATATAATTACTCGGCTCTCGATGGAGTTATTTGGCGTTTAATCTACCAGATCCAACTGTAAATGCTACTTATTTTACATGTTTGGGAGAAATCACCTTTATTTCCTGTATAGTTTCATTTTTTTTTGCAGGATATTAAAGAGGTAACGAGAACATTATTATAAGTTTACCTAAGATTTCTCCGGGAAGGTGACCGGTTGATTCACCAATATTTTTCCGAATTATCAAAAGTACGCATTCTTTCCGCAACTGAGGAATTGTTATTATGGAAGCGGTATAAAACCGAAAATTCACGCGAGGCGCGTTCCCGGATCATTGAGTCCTATCAACCGTTGGTGTATAAAATTGCCTCCCGGATTTCCGGCAATGAGGAGTTGTTTTTTGATTTAATTCAAGAAGGAACAATTGGATTAATTGAAGCCGTTGAAAATTTCGATTTGAAGTTTGCCGTTAAATTCAGCACTTTTGCTCAGCACCGGATTCGCGGCCGAATGATCGATTTTTTAAAGAAATTGCGTCGTTTTAAAGAACCGTTGGAAGTTGCGCTTCAAGAGGAAGAATTTTCTAGTTTCTTGACTCGAATCGTTGATCAACAGGTTAATATCGAGGACGAGGTTGCTTTAAAGATGATCACCGGTCAGGTTAATCAAGCAATTTCACGTTTAAAACCTAAAGAGCAAAAGGTAATTCGTGATTTATATCTTTTGGATAAAGAACCGGTTACTTCCGCCGCAGAACTGAATATTAGCCTTTCGTATTTGTACAAAATTCAAAAAAAAGCTTTACAACGGTTACGAGGGATGTTGGCTAAACTGCGAACCGAGATTAAAATAAGCGGATAATATGGCTAAAAAGTGGTCGTGAATCGAAATAGTTGTTTATTTCGAGTAAAAAAACCTGAAAATCCCCTAATACAAGCCGACATAAAAATAATTTTTTTTTAGATATTATTTATAAGAGCTTGATGTTGGGAAGGGTGTGAATTCAATGGAAAAGAACGACAGCCGAAAACTCCTCGATCATATTGATGAAGCCAAAGATTGGCTGGATAAGGCCAAAGACGAATATAACCAAGCAAACCCAATCGGTGGTGAACTTATTTTAAACCTGGCTGGAGCGGAAGTCAAATATGCCTGGGAACTTAGTCATTCCCGTTGCGTTGTAAACCAAAAGAAACTTTCTTCGAATCGTAAATTTAAAATAATTTTGCCGGTAGCGGCATCGATTATCGTATTGTTTGGCCTTGTTTTTTGGTTAAAATCAGGTGGATTTTATAATGATGAAGGCAGCCGCCTGACTTCGGTAAAAAAAGATAAACCCGTGGTATTGCAAGAAATATCAATTAACAAAAAAAATAAGATCAATAGCAATCAAAATATCGTTACTACTAATAATAATCAAACTTTAGTAGCTGCTGATAAATCTTTGGTTGACGCGCCGCTAAAGACCAAATCCCAAACCGTAAATCATTCAAGTGATGTGGAGCGGAATTCCGGTAAAAATAGGAACACGGCACCGGCAAATCAGAGGAGAGTTTCCGGCCAAACTTCGGTCCAGCCTAATATTCAACCGGTGGCTCAGTTTTCTATTGATGAAGAAGCATTAACAAAAGAAGCGTCCCGTAGTTTGAGGAATGGTAAATAATATATAATAAAGGGTGATATGTTTGAACTCATCAAGCAGCCTCCGCTGGTTGGGAGGAATATTGCTGGCTTTTTGTTTATTTTTTTCATCGTTAATGGTACCGGCTTTGGCCGAATCGGCTCCCGAGGTATTAACATTTGAGGTTAAGGGAAACGACCATGTCCCGGTGGAAAAAGTTCTGGGAGCAATCTCCAATTCCAAAATCGGACAACCATTAGACCCAAAAAATGTGCAACTGGATATGCAGTCGATAATCGATACCGGTTATTTCGCGGATGTCCGGGCCGATACCGAAAGTATACTAGGCGGAGTAAAACTTATTTTTAATGTAGTGGAAAACCCGGAGTTCAAAGAATTACGGATTACCGGCTTGAAAAAGGTCGATTCGGAGGAATTGCGGCCATTTTTCTCGCAACAGCCCAAAGATATTTTTAATTCCGCCGTGTTTAAAGATGATCTTGGTAAGGCTATCAAGTTTTGCAAGGAGAAAAAAGGTTACTTGGTTCAATACCGGGTTACTCCTCAAATTATTAGTGCTGATGGAACGGTTAATTTGGAATTGTTTGAACTAAAATATGGTAAAATCATCATCCAGGGGTTAACTAAAACCAAGGATTACGTTGTAAGGCGGGAATTGCTGTTTAAAGAAGGAGACATCATTGATACCAATATATTGCAGCAAAGTATCGTCAAGGTTATGCGGTTGCGACTATTTGAAAATCCTGAACCCCGTTTTGAATTGACAACTGAACCCGATACCGTTGATTTGATTTTAGAGGTTAAAGAAGCGGTTGGAATTGGGGTAATTAGTCCACAAATATCCTGGGCTCCTTCCACTAATGAGGTAACCGGTTCCTTGATTTTTTCAACCCCGAATTTAATGGGGTTAGGACAGAACCTTTCTCTAAACGCAAATTTTTCCCAAAGCGGGAATAATATTCAATTCTCATTTAGCGATCCTTGGCTTGATTCCAATCATACCTCGTTTCAATTAATAATGGGAAATACCGAGACTACCAGGGATTCGACTGTTCATAGTTGGTTTCCCGATGATAACAATGTTTATGCGATTAATTTAAAGCAAACCAATCTTTCATTATCACTGGGCCGGCCATTGGGGAAAGAAACCACCGCCACCTTGGGGCTTAATTTCGAGCGAAATGATATCGAAAATCCCACTGGTAAACCCGGTAACCCCGGCCCACCGCCGGTCCCGCCGACTCCGCCCGCCACACCCACCAGACCGTTACTATTTTGGGATAATGCGGCGGAAGTTGGATTGATCAGGAATAGTTTGGTTTATCAAGATGCTTATTATGTAAATAGCGGGTATTATTTATCGGGTAAATATAAGGTATCCGGGAATTATCTCGGCAGCGCCTATAACTATCAGCAATTATCACTTGAAGGTAAATGGTTTCATCAATTGTTCCCCAGTTTAGTATTCGGCGTTCATCTGACCGGCGACTGGTTGGGGGGAGATTATCCGGATTATGACGCGTTATACCTGGGAGGAATGTATAAGCTCCGTGGTTACGACAGTTACCGGTATAGTCAAGATCCGGGCGCCCAGGATCTAATCGGGAATCAGTCTTATGTGTTTAATACGGAGTTCAGATATCGCTATCCCGCCAACAAGAATATTGAGGCGATTCTTTTTTGCGATGTCGGCCAAATTACCGACGGAATTAAAACAACTTTGAAATCGGATTATGGAATTGGATTTCGATAAATTATTCCATTCCTTGGAGAGTTGGGATTTGATTATTATATGAATACGGACGGTACTTCCAAGACAGTATTTATCATTGGCGAGACGTTCTAACGAGGTGATAAGTTGAACGTTCGGCTCAAAATGCTCTTGTTGTGCGGCGCATTGTTTATATTGTTTTTTGTGCTCATAAACAGATTTGCCGCGGTTGGGGCCCAGGAGAACAAGAACAAGGTTGAATCCGTTGAAGTGCAGCTCAATGTCGCCGGTCAAATTTACGAAGGACTACAGGAAAGAATCGAATACAGCATCGGCCGGGTGGGAGAAAAAATCTTGCTTGGCCAATCGCTTTCGTTATTATCAGCCAATCAGGAAACGGTTAAAACCGCAATTTTTAATGTTTTTTCCAAAGTACTAATCGGTTTTAAAATTGAAAAAGTGGATTTGATTATCGGCGGTCATACCAAGGTAATTATCTATCTTAACCCGGTTCCTCCGTTAATTCAAGGAGTAAGGCTTAATATTGAAGTACGCGGGTTAACTCCGGAATTAACCGGGTTTATCAAAGAGATCGTTTCCGAAGTTGAAGTGGAGTTAAATCGGATATTTACCGGTCTTCCGGTGGAGTCGGTTTCCTGGGCGGAAGGAATTTTTAATTTAGTGGCAAATTATCTTTTAGAACGTGAGCTTCCCGGATTTAATAGCAAGTTTAGTTTGCAATCGGGAATTGATACCGTGTTTAATATTCGGATAACACCTGAAGAACCGGTAGTTTCAGAGGTTAGAGTCATTTGCAAGGCCGAAAATATTCCGGTTTTCTTTGTGAAACGTAGAATAAACGCTTATCGTGAGCGGTTTAATCTTTTAAAAGGACTACCGGTAGAATTTTTAGATCATTATCAGTTGCGGCTTCAAAAGTTTTTGACAGACGGTTTAAATGACTCTTCCGGTTTGAAACGGGCCGGAATGGAGATTGAATTAGGAATAACGCCCGGGGTTAAGACCAAAGTGGAACTTACCGTTAATTCCAAAACTTTTTTAGTTGGATTTGACGCCCGATACGGAATGAATTATCTAGAATCTTATTCTAATCTTGAAACCTATTTGGGATATCGATCCGAAAAGTATGAATTGTTTTCACGATGGTATCCTTTTGGGAAAAATCCTACCGGAAATATCTTTGCGGGTTGCTACTTTCCACTGGGGCCTAATTTTAGCGGCGGTTTTGAATATGAATTCGAGCATGCCTATAAAAATATTGGTTTTCATTTTCAATTTGAGCGGGGTGATTATCTGGATTTACGGCTTGGAATCGATAGTCCAACTGAAGGCATTATTGGTATCTATTTGAACGATTTCCTTAATTTAGAACTGGTTGATTGCGACAATATTTTAGGGATTCAATTCAAATTTCATTTTTAAATAAAAGGAGCGCTGGCATATGCAATTAAAAAAACTAATTATGGTGTTGGTCCCGGGTGTGGCAATTTTAGCAATAATTTTATTCGCAGGAAGTTTTTCATGGGCCGCCGCAACAACCAAGGCGCCGAATTCGACAATCGGATACGTGAATATGGATCGAATTCAAAAAGAGCATCCCGATTTTATAAGTTTTGCGGAGTTAGTAAAAGATAAGGAAGCCGAATTTAACTTTTTTCAAAGCTATTTAAATAAACAGCTTGAAGGAATTAGCCGTGATTTAAAAAACAAGATCGAACAGGAAAAGAGCGGTAAATCGGCAACTGAACAATCTAAAATCGAACAGAAGTACCAAGATGAATTTCAAAAGAAAACGGCGGAATTAAAGAATCAATTAACCCAAAAAAATACCGAAATTACCAGTTACGTTAATCAACAAAAGAAAGTTATCATGGATAAATTAACGAAAACAATTGAAGAGATTGCCAAGGATAAAAACCTAACCTTGGTGCTGGATAAAAGTGCGTGTTATTATGGCGGAATCGATATTACCGGCGATGTTTTGGATAAAGTAAAAGCCAATCAATCGAATACTGATAAAAACGGTAAATCCGGCAAATAGAATTTAATTAAGGAGAATTACCGATGAATTTGACTTTTCTTCGTCAATTCTATAAGTTTGCGGTTTTTTCGATAATTATAGTTTTAATTGGGATTAGCATTAACGGAGTTGTTTTCGGCAAGGAACTCAAAATCGGATTTGTGGATATGGAACGCCTTCATGCCGAGATTCCTTTTTATCAAGAACTGGAAGATGTTTTAAAAGCGAAAGACGTCGAATTGGAACGATTCCGAGGCGATCTGTACAAAGAGTATATACAATTTTATCAGGTACGCGAGCAAAAGTATAACTGGGAAAAGTTGGACAAGTTATCCGGACAGGATGATGTTACGGAGCGTTTTCAATCGGACCTTAAGATTAAGATGAATGGATTGAACAACCGGTTGGAACAAAAAAAGCAAGAAATTGATAATTTCAAGACGGAACAGAGCCAAGCCCTCACCACAAAAATTGATAAACTAATTAACGATTATTCCAAACATAAAAAATTAGCGATGGTTATCGACAAAAAATTGGTGTTATACGGTGGGACCGATATTACCAACGATATCATAAAAAAAGTCGATAAAGAACTGAAAAAGAATAAAACTAGCCAAATTAAAGAGTAAGTAATGAGGATTTTCATTCACAAACGATATTGGATTATTTTTTTACTGGGAATACTGGGAATAGTAGTAATCCGGCAAGTTTACAATGTGATCTTGACAGGTCATAATATCGCGGACTTACCGGATTATTCGCGGATTCTTGACTCAAACGCCAACTGGGGCCAATACCAAAAATTAAATTTAGGAATTGCCGCGTTTAAAAAAGGATGGTCGCTAAGCAACGATAACGTTTCGGAACAACGAATCGCCGAGTTTGAACAAAAAATGTCCGAAGAGTCGCTGATGACGCAATCGGCTCAAATAAGGCAAATTTATCTTGAGGAAAAAGGGTTTCGGGAAAATGAACAAAACGAGGCGTTCAAATTATATCAAACCAGGCTTTACCAGGAATTAGAACTGGATATTGCGGTAAAAACCGCTGGTTTAAAAAGTAGATTCGATAAAGAGATTAATACTAAAGAATTGGAGGTTCGAAATGCGTTTGAAAAATATAATCGGGATTTAGAACAGGAATACCGGTTAACTTTGGCCAATTTACAATTTCAATTATTATTAGTTGATTTATCCGGCAGCCAAGAAGAACCGGTTGAAAAGAAAAAGATTCAAAGTCAGATTGATCAAATTCACCAAGAAATGCATGACAAAATTGAAATACAGCGACGTCAACTTTCCAGCGAGTACGATGATTTTAAAAAAAAGCGGCAAATAGTTTTAAATTTCGAATTGGAAAAATTACGAAATCAATCAGGAGCTTCCACTGCTGAAGAATTAGCTAAATACCGTCAAGCATTGGAACAAGGCTTTCAAAACTGGCTTGGAAGGCGAAAATTGGAAACCGAAGCAGCCGTTAAATTACGTAAAAAATAAACGCATTTATTTGAGGAATTAAGGTTAAATCAATAGAATTGGTTGTAGATTAATTAATGATGGAGGGATTTAGTTTGGATAATAAATTGGAAAAATTTTTAATTCCCGGGGCGATTTTGTTAGGATTTATTCTGTTAACCGGTGGGGTTATATGGGCAGTCGGCGCTTTTTCGTTGCGAATTGGAATTGTGGATACGAACCGAATTCAGAGTACCAAGTTTTCTCAAAGTATTATGATGGAAAAACAAGCTGAAACCCAGCGATTGCAAGAAAAATTTAAAAATGCTAAAACCGAGGCCGAAAAAGGGAGTATTCAAACAGAGTATCAGCAATATGTCGCGAAAAAAGATCAGGAATCATCCGAAAAACTTCGTGAAATAATCACCAAGGTGGCTAAAAAGAAAGGAATTAAAGTAATTGCCAATTCCCAGGTATTTCCTTATAGCGCTACTGATATCACTGATGAAGTAGTAAAGGAATTGGACAAGTAAAGAACTTAATATCCTTATTAAAAGGAGTTATGACCTAAAATGCCATCATTATTTGAATTAGCCCGTTTGGTTAATGGTGAAGTCGCCGGGAATGGCGACATCCAGATCCAGCGTGCCGCCGGATTCGAGGACGCAAAACCCGGAGACATTACCTTTGCTGTGTCCAACCGTATTTTGGAAGCGGTATCTCAAAGCCGGGCGAGTGCGGTCATTATTCCAATGAATGCTCCCGAATTAGATAAACCGGTAATCAGAGTCCAAAATCCCCGGTATGCTTTCGCCCAAATATTAACTTTATTTGCTCCCAAAAGGGACTTTAAACCGGGGATTCATCCTTCGGCGTTGATTGGACAGGATTTTAAAGGTGAAGGCATTTCAATAGGAGCTTTGGTCTATATCGGCGATCAAGTACGAATTGGAAAAGGAAGTGTCATTTACCCGGGGGTTGTTATCGATGACCGGGTTATAATTGGAGAGAATTCAATTATTCATGCCAATGTAGTCGTTCGGGAGGATACCGTCATTGGAAACCGGGTTCAAATTCACGCCGGAACGGTAATCGGTTCGGATGGGTTCGGTTATGAAACCATCGACGGTACTCATGTTAAGGTGCCTCAAATTGGAATAGTCGTGATTGAAGATGATGTGGAAATTGGTTCCAATGTTTCGGTGGATCGATCTACCACCGGTGTAACCTTGATCAAAAAAGGAACCAAGATTGATAACCTGGTTCAAATCGGTCATAACTGTCAAATAGGGGACAATAGTATTTTATGCGGACAAGTAGCCTTGGCTGGAAGCACTAAAGTCGGAACTCGGGTAACATTAGCCGGTAGAGCGGGTGTTATCGGGCATTTAAAAATTGGAGACGATTCAGTAATTGGCGCTTGTTCCCTGGTCATCGGGAGTTTACCGGCGAATTCCTTTGTCTCCGGTTCACCGGCCCGGCCTCATGCCGAGGATATGCGGATTCAGGCCGCGATGGGCCGTGTTCCCGAATTGATAAAAGAAATCAAGGAACTTCAAAAAAGAGTAGCGGATTTGGAAGGGCGGATTTTAACCTGAACAATATTTATCAAGGGAAAAACCCCCTTTTTAATAATTTCAGCAAGGGCAGGATTTCATATAAAACTGGGCGAAGTAATCTCCTAAAGCGCGTGTGATTGGGTTGATTATTGGAATTCCCGGTTTTGTTTTTATACCAATTTGCTTTCAAAAAGGAACCTGATTTTTAATTGGTATTAAATACTGAGTTGAATCTTGAATTTTTTATTAACTACATTTTTAAATGGCAACTTAGTATTAATACGGAGTAGTAGGGGTAAACCGTGCGAATCATTCATCGGTATATATGGAAAGAGTTTTTGCAACAGTTTTTGATTTGTTTTTTAGGATTTACCGCTTTGGGCATCAGCAAACTTTTTTTTGAAAACAATGACTTATTCATCGGTTACCGGATGCCGTTAAGCTTAATTTGGACTTTATTATTGGATAAAATACCGTCATTATGGATGGATGTCATCCCGGCGGCGGTTTTATTCGGTGTGATTCTATCTTTAGGAAGACTGCTCCGCGAAAAAGAATTTGATGTAATCCGGGTAAACGGGGTGAGTTTGATTAAGACAACCGCGCCGGTAATTATCGGAGTGGCCGTCATTTGCTTTGGAGTATACTGGTGGAATGATTTGGTAGTGTCATCAGCTAACCACCGTTTTGAAATGGAAATCCGCCGTCTTTCCAATCAGGAAAACCTGCCGTTGCTCAAGGAGAATGTTGTGTTTCGGGGGCCGCAAAACCGGTTTCTTTATTTGAATAGAGTTGATAACCGGGCTAAAAAAATAACCGGAATTTTAGTTATGGAACTTGGCGGTTCCGGGAAATGGCCCCGGCTTATATCCGCGGAATACGGCCGGGTGAGAAAAGGGGTCTGGGTGCTTTATAACGGAGTAGTTCACGATTTGGATGAAAACGGCGTAGTGAAAACGGAACTGAAATTTCCGAAAATGGAACTATTGATGACTATTGATTATACAGTAATGATGGGTGGTAAAAGTCCTTATGAAATGAGGGCCGGCGAGTTACTGCAACAAATTAAGATAAATAAACAATACGGATCTTATAATGCGGCTTATTTGGTATATTATCACCAGAAATTTGCCGATCCGTTAATTGCCTTGGTATTAGTATTTCTGGCCATTCCGTTAACGATGTTAACCGGCCGCAATTCAAGCTGGTTGGGGTTGGTATGGTGTTTTTTGATCATTATGGGTTATTACGTGCTGCAAGTTGTCGGCCGTACCATGGGTTGTAACAGTGTTATATCTCCATTTGCGGCTGCCTGGTTTCCGCATCTGTTGTTTTTTTCGGTTGGATTATTTCTATTGGTGGCGATTGAACAACGGAGGTAGGAATGGATAGATTGCTTGTTTCCGCCGCGGTAGTGATATTCATTTTGCTATGTTTATCTCCCGTGGTTTTGGCCGATAATGAATCGGCCACGATTACAGCGGATAAACTGACTTACGATTATCATCAAAAACAGTTGGAAGCCGCGGGAAACGTGAAGATCGTTTATAAAGACGTAACCGTTGAGAGTGACAACGCTTATATCGATCAGGACCAAAATGTATTTCTAGCCTCGGGCAACGTCCGAATTATCAAAAAAGATTCCAGTTACACCGGCACTCGTTTTTTATATTACATGGTAACGGAACAGGGTTTATTATCGCCGGTAAATTCCAATATTCGGGATGAAGAAATCAACGGTCCGGTAAAATTTTCCGCAATGGAGGCTTACTTCGAAGGTGGGAACATCAAAGCCAAACAATCCACGTTTACCGGTTGCGATCTTGACAAACCGCATTATCATTTTACCGCCAAGGCGGTGGAATATTATCCCGGGGACCGGGTTGTATTACATAGCGTATGGTATTGGGAACATCAGGTCCCTTTATTTTATCTGCCGGTTTTTTTTATCTCCTTGAAGCATGAGGAAGACAATTTTGAGTTTGAGATTGGACATAACGAACCGGAAGGATGGTTCGTAAAGATAGGATACAATTATATTTTAAACACCAACAACTATGGAAAGATAATTACCCGGTTAACCGAAAAAGGTGGTAATGAACTAGGGATCAAGCATTACCTGGACTTCAACTCCACCAGCCGTTTTTATCAAGAATATAGTTATTTGGATAAAACGAAATTGGGATATTCGAATCCGGATTACGAATATGGATTTGGTTATGAAAATCGGACTAATCCTGATTTGCAATTGAATACTACCTTTAGCGACTGGACCAGGCAGACCTCAAT
>JBJKPO010000084.1:0-8402 GCA_046706235.1 Bacillota bacterium
GCTTGATTTACCTCCTCCTGTGAAAAACCGCCCTCGGGGCCGATTAAAATCGTTACCGATTCGGGAATTCCCGGTATATTCTCCAATGTTTGTTTCAGCGAACACTCCCGTTCGCTTTCCCATGGTATTAAAACTGGTCCCGCAGCCACATTTGTACCTAAAGTCTCCATCACTTCAATCCAGCTTCGAACCGGCTCAAGCCGGGGAATAATTTTGCGGCCTGATTGTTCAGCCGCCCCGGTAATAATCTTGCGCCACCGCTCCACTTTTTTGACAGCCGTATCGGAATCGAGCTTAACGGCGCTTCGTTCGGAAATAACCGGTTGAAATGAGCTAACTCCGATTTCGGTGTTTTTTTGCAGTAAAAATTCAAATTTATCGATCTTCGGCAGGCTTTGGACCAAATGAATTTTTAGACGCGGTTCGGTATCACGCGTAACGTTTTCCACAATTTCAGCGCGTATGAAATCCGGACCGATTTCCCTGATTTCCGCCAGGTATTCCGCTCCCCGGCCGTTTAATACCGTAATTCTGGCTCCTGGTTCCCGGCGCAACACATTTACCAAGTGGTGCCGGTCACTCCCGGTTAAAATTACCGTATTGGCTTTAATTTGTTCCGCCGGTATGAAAAAACGGGTCATTTTGCTAGCCCCTTAATATAGCAAGTATTCCAATCCAATCCTGTTCGGAAATGGTTTTAACCACTGTCAACCCATGCCCGGCCATTGCTGTAATAACTTCAGAACTCCGCGCCGCGATGATCCCGGACGCCAGGAAAAAACCACCCGGTTTCAATACCCGGTGAAAATCGGGAATAATCTTCAAAATTACGTCGCTGATAATATTAGCCACTACCAGATCGAATATTATATCCGGTTGGATTTTTGACAGTTCGCCCTCGATTACTTCTATTACGGTTTCCAGATGATTACGGCGCACATTTTCAGCGGCCACCTTCACCGCCAGCGGATCGATATCGGCGGCTAAAATCCTGGTTATCCCCAACTTAGCCCCCGCCAATCCCAAAATCCCGGAGCCAGTGCCGAGATCCAGCATGGTATTTTTACCGAAGGCGATTTCTTGCAATAACCTGATACATAAACGGGTGGTGGGATGCGTTCCGGTACCGAAAGCCATTCCCGGATCCAGTTCGACAACCAGTTCGCCGTTTTCCGGCGAATATTCTTCCCAACTGGGCTTAATAACCACCTTCCCAATCCGTTCCGGTTTAAAATAAGCCTTCCAGGCCTCCGCCCATTCTTCCTCCCGGATCCGAAGCAGGTTAAAAACGGGGCGGTACCCCAAAATCCCGCCCAACCTTTCTCTTAACCGGTCCAAACGCTCTCCCAAAGCGTCATCGACCGGAAAATAGGCCTTGATTCCAAATTTTTCAGGTGTGGCGGCCAGGACTTCCGCGCCAAGATACTCATCATCTTGATAGGAACGAGCTTTTATGATGGCCGGATCTTCATATACCACCCCGCCGGCCCCTTCCTCGTGAAAGATTTCGGCAATGATTTCACCAAAGGCGGTCGGGATTTCTACTTTGATCTCACTCCATAAGGAATTGGGCATGAAGGCTCCTTATTGATCAATTCATTCCTTTATCTTTTCCGTTTTTTATCTTTCAAAAAATCGGCCATATCCTCTAAATCTTTAAATCCCATCTGTTTGGCCTGTTGTTTTGCGGTACCTGTCAAAACCTGTATTCCATCGCCATGATCATGAATATATGTTTGCCAAAAATCGCCGTTGTTATCGGTTCCATTCCACTTCTTAGCATTAACCTGCCGTAAACCTAACCTGGAGGCAATTGATTTGATATCGCCCGTTGTAAACCGGTATGGCATTCCGCGATTACCTCCATCACTTGGATCGGATCATTATATTTCGCAATCCTGCGCAGGTAAGGATAATGACTTTTCCGGTTTTCAATCTGCCGGAAAAAATCGATTCTCTTCAAATAATCGGATGTATAATCCATCAAGTTTTCAGCCAGGTCTCGCAAAGCGGCGAGCAAGTTAGGGCCGTCGCCGTGAATAAAAAGATCTTCCAGGGAAATTGTAAACCCTCCACCGGCTTCATCTTCCTCAATTACCGGGTTAAATTTAAAAGCTTGATCCAGGATTTCCTCATAAATCGCCGTGGAAATAATGGATACTTTCCCCTCCCTGGAGCTTTTAAAATTGCTGGCAATCACTTCATACCCCTTGGCCGCCTCCCTGACGATACTTGGAAAATCTTGTTTGGCTGAACTGATTGATTTTTCTTCAAATATGTCCATTTAATCCACCTACTATTACTGATTAATTCTATTATAGAACATTATGACCAAAATGTCCAGATGAGTATGTTCTAATTAAATTTTTATACTTAAACTTCAATCAAAGCCTGCAATATCCAATTAGGGCTTCCTGAAAAAGTATTCGGCGCGCCGCGCTTATATTTCCAATATTATACATTTATTTCGAAATCCAATGTTCGAAAAACCTAAAAATAGCACCTTGAAAAATTGATACAAAAGAACCCGGAGCTTATGCTCCAAGTTCATTACCAAGAATTGAAGCATAATCACGGATTCGCTGGTTTCGGGGAGTTTGGCCATGATTCGGGCCAGGCCGTATCTCCGTTTACCCTCACCAAATTTGCCTTCTACAGCGTTGCGAATCCGGCTATCCTTTCGTGCCAATCTCTTTTGGGCTTGCAGTTCCTTTTCGTTCGGCCTACCAAGTGGCGGACCGCTTAACCGGATTCCGTGCTTCTTGCAAAACCTTAAACTATCGCGATTACGGTAGATCTTATCCGCACTGATGGCTTCGGGATAAAAACCATAACGGCTTCGATAGGCCTTCGCATGCTGAACTAATTCGATCCCTTCGTTATAATTGTTCCAACTCAATGTTTCAACTCGGGCGTATCCATTCACCAGACTAAGCGATAGCTTGGCTCCGAATTCAGTTCCAGCCGAAGCTTTGCCTCGTACGATAGGCCGCACATGTGGTTGGCTAATGCTGACGATCCGGTTTTCGATACGGGGAATCCCTGTTTGGTGCATGATTTGTTGCTGTTGGTACACTTCACGGATCGTCTCCAAATTTTTTTCTTGGCTTGATTTTAATGTCTCTTGCGGTACTTGTTTGAGCAAATCATCAATAGTTTTCAGATCCCGTTTCACGTATCGCAATTGCTTGCCAATAGCTTTATGAATGGCCTTCTTAGTCAGCTTTCTTGCTTTCGCGGCTTTCAAGTAATCCTTCCGGGCATTTATCCTATAGCTGCGCGGTTTTCGCTTTGACTGTTCAGGTAAAGCCTTGTAGAGTATATCCATGATAGCTTCCAGTTTTTCACGAGCTTCGTTAAGCAATGACAAATCCGTAGGATACCGGATATCGGCGGGAGCGCAGGTAGCATCAAGAATAAGATGACCCCGGTTTTTCGTTTTGCTTGAACTATCTGAAGGTTTATCATCATCGTCATCATCTTTTTCGGTATCCTGGGTCTTACTATTCACCGGGGTGCCGCAAATCGATTCGTTGACCTCTTGGAGTATTTTGGCTCCGAGCCGTTTGCGGAAATAGACCATCATCGAAGGGTCGAACGGCTTTTCATCCCGGTACACCGGGAGTCCGATGAAGTATTGAAAATAATGATTTTCCCGGATCTGTTCGACGGTTTCTTCATCGGTGAATCCGCATTTTTCTTTGATGATTAAGGCTCCCAAGGCCATTCGAACTGGTTTTGCCGGCGCGCCCATGCCGCTTTTGGCAAATTGCTTCGCATATTTCTCTTCGAGGGTGTCCCAAGGGATGATCTGCGAAAGCTGTACCCAGCGGTTATCATTGCGCAGTTTCCCGCCAAAGGGTAAGTGGAAGTTCTCTAAAGGCAGTTGGTTTTCAGTTTTTCGATACATGGCATTCTCCAAATCCAAGGTTTTAATTGATTATTTAGCGTTTTCCTTGGATTTTTCCTGCCATGTTTTGGCGATTTTTTAAGTATTCATAATGGTTTTTGGCTTTTTCAGGAAGCCCCAATTATAGCCTCCAAAAATGCATTAATATCACCGATATTCTCAGTAACAATCCTATAAATGATTTTAAAATCCAGATCGCCATATTCATGAGCAATCAGATTTCTAAGCCCGATCATCGCTTTTAATGGCGGCGAGTTCTTGCGGAATCACTTTCCCTTTCAACAATAATGCAGGAATATCCGACAGAAAAACCGGTTCTTCCATTCCGGCGTCGGAAATCAAATGAGTCCCAATATCGATTATATTTTGCAGCAAAACAAAAAGATTATGAGTTACAATGTCTTTCACATCGTCATTGGTTAAAAACTCTTCCATTGAAAACGGTTGGCAGCTTTTAATTCTGACTAAATTATGCTGAATCGCGTTTATCTTTTTTTAATGATCGGCTGGCTCACCATAACTATATTCTCCTTGAATTTTCGCTTTATTGATATCAAAATACCGGTCGATAATATAAGTCTGGTCCAGATATTTATAAAAGCTATTTACCCGGAACTCTACCAGGAATGAATGATCCTGATCCTTAAATAGAATGCCTTGTCTGAAAATTTCATGTCTCAATAACGGCGGAGCTTCATTAATGATTATCAAATCGATGCTTCGATTGAACATCTCCTGCAATTTTATTGTTTCATTAAGTTTATATTGATAATTTTGTTCCCCGTTATTATTCGTCAAATAAATTCCAATATCAATATCACTGCCGTCGTGATTACGGTTTTGGACATATGAACCGAATAGATAACCAAACAACACTTCGGTTTTATCATGATAATATCTTGATAATTCATTAATTATAAGAGCGCGGTTCATAAAATACCTCAAATCAATGATTAGTTTATAACTTACGTATTTTTTACCGATTATTAATACGAGTAAAGTGGGGTTAAAAACCCCACTTTTTTATTTAAAAGCATCTTTTACCTTGCCCATAAAATCTTTATCATCGGAAATTGTTTCCCCAAATGAAATTGCCAGTTTTCTCAACAATTCCCGTTGCTCATTACCGAGCCTGGTGGGCACGGCAATTTTAATCCGAATATGATGGTCCCCCCGGCCGTGCCCGCGTAAATTTGGAATACCATGGCCGCGCAACCGGAACGAAGTACCGTGCTGGGTCCCCTCGGGAATCTTTAATTCGACTTTACCGTCGATGGTTTCCACCAAGACGGTGGTTCCTAATGCCGCCTGGGTAATGCTTAGCTTTAGTTCGCTAATCACATCGTTACCCTGGCGTTCAAATTTGGGATGGGCTTTTACATAAATATAGATATACAAATCACCGCTGGAACCGCCCCGGTTTCCGGCCTCGCCCTCACCGGCCACCCGCAGCCGGGAACCGTTTTCCACCCCGGCCGGGATTTTAATGTCAATTTTTCGATTTTTATGAACCCGGCCGGTGCCGTTACATTCCGGGCATGGAGTTTCGATCGTTTTCCCGGCGCCACGGCATTTTTCACAGGTACGGACATTAACGAACCTTCCGAATGCGGTATTTTGAGTGACTTGAACTTGGCCGGTCCCACCGCAGTTCGGGCAGGTCTTAATCGGAGTACCCGGTTTGGCGGCATTTCCTTTACAGTTCGGGCATATTTCAGTCCGGGGAATTTCCACGGTGGTATCTTTCCCGAAAGCCGCCTCCTCAAAGCTAACCTCCATATCGTAACGCAGATCGTTACCGCGCTGCGGACCATTCTTTTGCCGGGAACTCCGGCCTCCCCCGCCGAAAAACATATCGAAAATATCGCCAAAACCCTCGAAACCAAAGTCGCCGCCGGAACCGAAACCACCGAACCCCCCAAATCCCCCGGCCCCAAAATTAGGGTCATTGGCGGCATGGCCGAACTGATCGTAAGCGGCCCTTTTTTGAGGATCGCTTAATACGCTATACGCCTCATTTGCTTCTTTAAACTTGGCTTCCGCTTCTTTTGGATTATCCTTATTTACATCCGGATGAAGCTGCCGGGCTAACCGGCGGTAAGCTTTTTTAAGCTCATCATCACTGGCGTTCTTTGCGACTCCAAGTACTTCATAATAATCACGTTTTGCCATTTTAGGTTTCCTTCTTTTAGCAGTCTACTGTTAAAAGTCAAATGTCAAAAGTCGATGAAACCAAGCGGTTGACTTTCAACCTTTTGATTTCCAACTTGACTTTTAGCTCAAGTATGTTTTTAGCCCTTTTTAAAGACTTTCAACATTCGACATTTGACCTTTGACAGATATTACTTATCATCCTGTACTTTATAATCGGCATCTACCGTCGGTCCCTCGTTTTGAGGCCCGTATTCGGGCTGTCCCTGATCGGCGCCGGCATTTCCATCAGGGGCACCACCGGTTTGATCCGCGGTTTGATTGTAAATAGTGGCCGAAAGCTCGTGTAAAACCTTTTCCAAAGCCTCTTTTTTAGTCTTAATTTCCGCGATATTCTTAGCTGATACTGCTTTTTGCAATTCATCCTTTGCTTGCTGGACCTTTTCCACTTGCGATTTATCAGCCTTATCGCCAATATCCTTCAAGGTCTTGTCAACCGTATATATCAAACTGTCGGCCTCATTAAACGCCTCCGCTTCTTCCCGCCGTTTACGGTCTTCTTCGGCATGAGTTTCTGCTTCTTTAACCATCCGGTTGATTTGATCTTCCTTCAAACCGCTGGAAGAAGTAATGGTAACCTTTTGTTCTTTCCCGGTGCCTTTATCTTTGGCGGAAACATGAACAATACCATTCGCGTCAATATCGAAGGTAACTTCAATCTGAGGAATCCCGCGCGGCGCCGGTGGAATCCCATCCAGCCGGAACTGTCCCAACGTAATATTATCAGCCGCCATCGGGCGCTCACCTTGTAAAACATGGATATCAACCGCTGTCTGACTATCCTGGGCGGTTGAGAAAATCTGGGATTTGGAAGTCGGGATGGTGGTATTCCGGTCGATAATTCTGGTAAAAACACCGCCCAAGGTTTCCAAACCAAGCGACAATGGAGTAACATCCAATAACACGATATCTTTAACATCTCCGGTCAAGACCCCCGCCTGAATTGCGGCGCCAACCGCCACGACTTCATCCGGATTCACTCCCTTATACGGTTCTTTCCCGAGTAATTTTTTGACCATATCCTGCACCGAAGGCGTTCGGGTAGAACCGCCGACCAAAATTACCTTATCAATATCTTTCGGTTCCAAGCCGGCGTCCGCCAAAGCGCGCTTGGTAGGACCAACCGTGGCCTCCACCAAGTCCGCGGTCAATTCATCAAATTTAGCCCTGGTCAATGTTAGATCCAAATGCTTGGGTTCGCCATTGATTGCGGTAATAAACGGCAAGTTAATCCCAGTGGACATCAAACCCGATAATTCAATTTTTGCTTTTTCGGCCGCTTCTTTCAAACGTTGCATTGCCATCCGGTCGTTACGCAGATCGATGCCGTTCTCCTTTTTAAACTGTTCGGCCATCCAGATTACGACCCGTTCGTCAAAATCGTCGCCGCCCAAACGGTTATTACCGCTGGTGGCTTTCACTTCAAAAACACCTTCTCCCAATTCCAAAATCGAGACATCAAATGTTCCACCGCCCAGGTCAAAAACCAAAATGGTATGATCTTCCCCTTTATCCAGACCGTAGGCTAATGCCGCGGCAGTAGGTTCATTCACGATTCGTAATACTTCCACCCCGGCAATCCGTCCGGCGTCTTTAGTGGCTTGCCTTTGGGAATCAGAGAAATAAGCGGGGACAGTGATTACCGCCTGTTCAATACGTTGTCCCAGATAAGCTTCGGCATCGGCTTTCATTTTTTGAAGAATCATCGCGGAAATCTCGGGTGGAGTATATTGCCGATCATCAATGGTTACTTTATAATCGGTTCCCATTCTTCTTTTAATTGAAACAACGGTACGTTCGGGATTGGCGATGGCTTGCCGTTTCGCGACTTGACCCACCATCCGTTCCCCGGTTTTGGAAAAACCGACCACCGATGGAGTGGTACGCCCACCTTCCGCGTTTGGAATTACTACCGCTTCGCCGCCCTCCATAACCGCCATACAGGAATTTGTTGTGCCTAAATCGATACCTAAAACCTTACCCATCTATATAAACCTCCCGTTTTAAAATATATTTAATCAAACTTATAATTCTATCCAGTTATAAACAATGATTATGAACCATTTTGTGAATCGCGACTCTGGGGTACCGCCACTTTAACTAAAGCAGGCCGTAATAATTTATTACGATATTGATATCCCTTTTGAAGTTCGGCTACGACTGTCGGTATTTCAACTGTTTCCGACTCTTCCAGAACCACCGCCTCATGAATCAATGGATCAAAACCTGCATTCAAGGCATTGACCGGTTCTACCCCCTCGGATTTTAAAATATCCATAAA
>JBJKPO010000085.1:0-2530 GCA_046706235.1 Bacillota bacterium
GGTGTTAACCGCGGCGTTTTGGCCGGTCCGGGCGGGTTTAATACCGGTCCGATCAACTTTTTTAATCGTATTGCCTTCGATTAACAAATCGTTAAATTTGGTGGCGGTACTCCAGGCGGTTACCAGAGCGATAATTCCGCCGGTTGATTTATCTCCGCCCGCATTCCCGTCAACATCATGTATGTAACAATTAGTGATATGTATGTAATTTATTGTCCCAAAATTGTTGCCTTCGATCAGTATTCCACAGCGGGAGGCAGTATTATCTTCAATACTGAAATTATCATCGTTGGTTATTTCAAGATTATTGATTTCCCAATACTGTTGGTTCAATAAGTGGACCGCCGCCGGGATGCCGCCGCCGTTTATGAGCGGTTTCGATCCGGCGCCGTACATATCCAGCTTAATTGGATTGCCGCTTGCGCCCGATCCCTTCGGATGCAATTCACCGCTCCACGAACCGCCGGCCTTTAATAAAATCCGGTCGCCGGGTTGAAACGTGGCGGCATTCACTTTACTAATCGATTGCCAAGGGGTACTTTGACTGGTTCCATTATTGGAATCGTTACCGGCGATAGAATCCACATAATAAGTGGTTGAAGCAGCCAATATGTTTCCCAGACTACCGTTGGTCAACATATTGACAATCGCCGGAATTAACAGTATTCCTAAAAACACCAATACAATTCCGGTAATTCGTATATGCTTATTCCTTTCCATTCTTCTTTCCACACATCCTTTCTGTTTTAATCCCCTGATTGCGGCAATATAATCAACGTGCTCTATCCACACCCCCTTTTTTAGGGAACGTTCCCTAAATTTATTAATAAAAAAGTCCGTTTTTTATCAAGAGCGATATTATTAATTAGTTTCGTTTTGAATATTTCTTAGATTTTAACAAAACTAAACCAGTTATTCACCAAAGAAGTGGCAATTATATTTCGAAAACGTTCCCTAAATATCGTAACACAAAATTTACTGTTTGTAAATCGTAACTATTCTACATAAATAACCAATATTGTAGAAATTATACACTAAAGTAACCCGCGTTGATATTGCAATTTGGTCACGAACACCGCTAACTCTGTCTGGGTATATTTGTCAATGAATTCAAAATCAATTGCAATTCCTTGTTTTACAGGGTTACCGATAAATTCTATCCGCACAATCCTCCCCATCAGTTGAACCGGTTTTACATTGCCGGGAAGCGTAAACTCAAATTTTAGAATCATTTTTTCCTGTAAATCCCGATTTGGGAGTACCACCGCGAACAATCCGCACCCGGATAAATTCACCAGTTCCCCTTCAAGTTTTCGTTCGTTAATAAAAAAATAAAATGGTAAACTTATATCGGCCCGGATATAACGGCGAAACGAAGTATAATCGACCTGGAGCGGATTGGCCAAAATCAAGGGCTGCCCTTCCCCGGTCTTTTTTTCAATTACATATGTCCCAAATTTATTTTTTTGCCCCTCCAAACCCTCAAAAGAAATGGTTAATTCATTTCCCTCCCGGAGTTGCTCCGCCAACTCCGGTTGATCGAATTCCAAAAACAGTTTATTATTTTTAAGGCCCTTGATTACATTCTTTATGGTAACCGAACTTTCTTTGACCTGTCCGATATTATCGGAGAATTGAACCAAAATGATGCTACCGGTTTTAAAGATTTGTTCGGGAGTTAGATACATAAGATTTAGCTCCTTAATTCACTTAGCGATAATAAAATATTTACTGTTTTCAGTTCTCCATTAAGAAATAAATTCCTTCTATTTTGAATTGAATGAGGTGTTTTTTTATAATTAAGCTTCTCTTTAGTTCTTTTTTAATAAATCCAAAGGTTTAGTATTTAATGTATTTTTAATATAAAAATGCTCCCCTTTCACTAGATAGGTTTTTATTATTTAACCTGTCTTAAGGGGAGCACATGTTTACAAAGTCAATTCATTTATTACTATTTATTGTTTCTTTAACTAATTGCCATACACTTTAAACTCATAGGCGGAAGCCCAACCGGCACTGGTGCCGGTAATGGTTATCCTCACATATCTTCCGGTCGCGCTGAAACTATCGGAAGTATCGCCCGCCACGGTATTCCCGGTTTTATCCACCACGGTGGTAAAGTTTACATTGTCGGTCGAGACCTCGATACGGTACTTATACGACCGGGAACTGCTATTGTACCAGTTAATATCAACCCTGCTCAAATTATGCCCGGCTCCTAAATCCACCTTCCACCATTGCGGGAACGACGCGCTGTTTGCCGCCCATCTGGTGCTGGTACTCCCATCGTTACCCTTGGCTACTTCATTACCGGCTTGGTAAGTACTGGCGGTAGATGTCTTACCCTGTGATAACAGCGTTACTCCTGAAGGTGGCGTCGGGGTTGGAGTTGCGGTCGGTGCCACAGTCGGGGTTGGGGTTGCAGTCGGCCCCACAGTCGGGGTTGGGGTTGCGGTCGGCCCCACACTCGGGGTCGGAGTCGCCGTCGGTCCCGCAGTCCGGGTCGGAGTTGGAGTGGGCGTGGGGCCAC
>JBJKPO010000086.1:0-3613 GCA_046706235.1 Bacillota bacterium
CTTAATCGGCGCCGAAACCATGGAGTCATTTAATCAAGTCTTGGCCGCCAAGGTAGCCGGGACCCGGATATTGGATCAATTAACCCGGCAAGATAACCCGGATTTTTTCATCCTGTTTTCATCAGCAATTACGATCGTCGGAGGAACCGGGACCGGCGCATATACGGCGGCTAATTCTTTCTTGGACGCCTATGCCGGATACCGGAGTCTCCAAGGTAAAAAAACGCTGACGATTAATTGGCCTACCTGGAAGGAAACCGGAATGTCGGAGGACATGCCGGTTGATGAGGGTAAACAAATGTTTAAAATAATTACACCCGTCCAAGCCGTTGACGGTTTTAAAAAAGTATTCTCCATGGAATTAACGAGGGTCGTTATTGGTGAATTAAATTATGCCAGTCCCATTTTTTCATTGAGGGACCGGCTGCCGTTTCGTTTATCGGAGGAACTCGACGTTGAAATTAAAAAGTTCCAAACCGTTTCAAATTGTCAAAATATGAAAGGGAAACCGAAAAAGGCCTATGAAGTACGGATCCTCGGGAAAGATGGGCCCTATACGGCCACTGAAACCAGACTGGCCCAGATTTGGGCCGAAGTGCTGGGAATAAAACAAATCAGTATCCATGATAGTTTTTTCGAACTAGGCGGCGATTCAATCTTGGCTGTCCAGGTGATATCCAATTTGCCGGAGAAAAAACTGGATGTGAAGGACCTTTTTCGTTACCCGACTATTGCCGAATTAAGCCGGTTTCTTGATATGCTTCAGCCGGCGGTGGCTACTTATCAGGCGGAAGAATCAGCCGATAGGGATCAAAGGTCAACACCCGAATATTTTACCGGGAGCGCCAGGATCAAACAACGTCAAATCATTGAAAATATCCCGCCATTTAATGATGTTTTATATATCGATTGTTTTTATAACGCTTTTTTCCCGGTGATATACCATTTCAACCGGGAGCTCGCCCCGTTTCTCGCGGATATTGTGATGGCTTATCAATACATACCAGGTAAAGCGGGACTTAAAATTGACGTGGACTATTTCTCATTCAAAGGTATGGAACGGATTCTAGGTGAATTAGGAATTAATTTTCTTCAAAAAACGGTATCGGAAGATCTGGTGTATGATCTGATTCAAGCATTGACAGCTGAAAAATTAGTTATTATACGGGTTGATTGTTTCCATGAGCCAATCCGTAGCGATATGTATCAGCAAATTCATTGGGCGCATTGCTTACTGGTCTATGGTTATGATCAAACCGAACAAGTTTTTTATATTTTAGAACACAGTGATCTAAACAGCTTAAACTATAAACCGCAAACCATCGGTTATCGCGATTTGTGCCAGGCATATCAAGGTTACCTTAAAAACTTCCAAAAAGGCGAATTTATTCCTTCGTATTATGAGTTTGGAGTGATTGAGGCCGGTTCTACCGATACCCTTCCCACCCCTGCTTGGGTGGATGGGAAAGCGGAGTATAAGCGTAATGTCCTGGCAAAAAAAGTACAATTAATAAACAGTCTCAATTCGATCTTGAGTTTTCAAGCGGATTTAAAACAACTAATTAGGGATGAGGCTGGGCTAAACCGGAACTTGGATGAATTGATCCATATTATCAACCGGATTATTAAAGCTAACTATAGCGAGCAGTATCAGATTAACTCCTTGCTGAAAACTCCGGATAATCTATTAGTCATCCTGGATCAGATAAATAATGCCTGGAATTACCTAAAAAATATTTCTGAGAAGTATAAGTATTCCAAGGAATTTCTCCTGGTTGATTTTCAAAAAGGGATAACTAAATTGGAGCAAATTTTTCAACTGGAAAATTGCTATTATCAAGAACTGTTTTTAACAATTCAGTCCGAAATCGAAAGTGTGGGAAATTAGCTTGTTAATTTTACCGAATAGGGACTTTGTAATATTTTAACAATTTTTTCATTACATTGAAGGTAATTGAAGAATCATATTTAATAAGGAGGTTTATGATGCAAGAGATGGAAGCAAAAATCCGGAAAATTATCGCGGCGAGTGTAAATATCAGAGTTCCGGCGGAAGAAATCGGCAGCGATGATTCATTGTCTGATTTTGGAATTAATTCCATGAATTATATCAAGATCATTGTGGCAATTGAAACCGAATTTGGAGTTACATTCGATAACGAAGCGTTACGGTTTGATAAACTAAATACCATCAATAAAATGGCGGCTCATATCTCATCCCTGATGAAATAGAAGTCCGATTTCTTTTCCGGAGGAATACCAATGAATTTGAAAATAAATACAAAGCAATATCCCAAAACCTTAGCGTTAAAAATAACGCTTCAAAATGATATTAACGCCGTTTTATACTATTCGCTACCGCTTTGTATACTGCTGGCCGATGAAAAATTAATTCCCTGGTATTATGAAAATTTTATTGAAATATTTTCATATAATTACCTTAATCTGAACAAAGAATTCTTAGTATTGACATATTTATGCGATTATAACACTGGCCGTTATAGTACCAATTTTTATGCGCATTTGGCGGACGAAATCTGCCTTGGATATGATTTATTGGAACTGAAACACGGTATCACGCCGTTTATGATTGAGCATATCAGCAAAGGTTATTATATAATCGTTTATCTTGATGAGTACTACCTGCCGGAGAAAGTCAATTACCGGAAAAGGCACTTTGTGCATGAATCGTTGATTTATGGATATGATGACCGGCGTCAAAAATTTATGGCGATTGGTTTTGACGACAATAATTCATTTCGGATGATGGAGTTTGATTACCGCTTGGTTTCCAAAGCTTTTGCCGAGGGTAAACTTAATTATAAAATTAATTATAACGGTATTTGGGCGGAAACGATGGCCGTCAGGCTGATCAAGCCGTATGAATTTAGCGAGGAATATCCGCTGGATCTCAAACGGTATCTGGCTAAATTAACCACATATCTCTTTCCGGAAGAGGAACCCGCCAGGATTTACCCGTTTCGTATCCAAAACGAGGGAAAACGCGAATTTGGTATTAACATCTACAATGCGGTGATATATCAATTTAAAAACATATTAAAAGGAAAATTGACTATTTCATTTAAAGAGTTGCATTTTTTATATGAACATAAAAAGTATATTTACCAAAGTTTGAATTACATAAATGATAAATTTAAGCTTGGCGACGTTTTTGAGATATTAATAAAAAAATACTTTGAAGTTGTTGTCCGGGCCATGGATGATATCAGGTTGATTTTCTTGAAAAACACTTATATGAAGAAGAAAAACCTGAAGTTTGTGGATGAAATGATCAGAATAGTTGAAAAAACAAGGAATGAAGAAAAGGATGTTTTACTAGAGATCATTACTGTAATTAACAATGCGATACTCTTAGCCGAAAACCTAAAAAAAAGGGCGGATGAAGCGGGAATATCAGAAAAAACGGCCGCGGATCCGGCAATAATTACATGATATTGCGGCAATATAAAGGAGGAGATTGATATTACCGGAAACGCTAAACGAATAATTAACTTGTCGGTTGATTCTTTAATGGCCAGCGCAACTAAAATGGTTCAACTTTCCGACTGGGGAAATGAAGATTTTCGACGTCCCCTTGAGGTCTTGTTGGAGT
>JBJKPO010000087.1:0-11738 GCA_046706235.1 Bacillota bacterium
ATCTTCTGGTGGGCGGGGACGTTCTGGCGGCAAAGCATATCAATCAAGTCAGGGAGAAATGCCCGTCAGTTCAGGTTATTAACGGCTACGGGCCAACTGAAAACACTACTTTCTCCACTTGTTTCGCGATTAACGAACTGTATGAGAAAAACAATATCCCGATTGGGAAACCCATTAGCAATTCCACAATTTATGTATTGGATAAATATTTGAATTTATTACCGGTCGGGATTTTTGGAGAATTATGGGTGGGAGGAGACGGGGTCGCCAGGGGCTATTTAAATCGCCCGGAGTTAACCATGGAAAGATTTCGGCCCGATCCGTTCCATCCCGGCGGAAAGCTTTATAAAACGGGCGATATTGGACGCTGGTTACCTGATGGTAATATCGAGTTTTCAGGAAGAAGCGACGACCAAGTAAAAATAAGGGGATATAGGATCGAACTGAAAGAAATTGAGAATTGCTTGCTCAAGCAGGGATTTATTAAAGAAGTAATGATAATTACCAATGATAATAATGAAGGAGATAAATATTTATGCGCCTATATAGTCTCCGATAAGGAACTAACCGTCACGGCGCTTCGGGAGTATTTAGCCAAAGAGTTGCCTGAGTATATGATTCCGGCCTATTTTTATCAAATAGAGAATTTACCCCTGACGGCAAACGGAAAAATCGATAAAAAATTATTACCCGGGTTAAGCAAAAAAATCGGTTCGGGAGTAAAGTATTTGTCGCCCGATGATGAAATCGAGGCTAAATTAACGTCAATCATCCAAGCAGTGCTAAATGAAAATGAAATCGGCATGAATAGCAGTTTTTTCGAATTGGGCGGTGATTCATTAAAAGCCATCAGTTTAAATTCAAAGATCCAAAAAGAATTTAAGGTAGACTTGTCGATCAAAATGATATTTGAATCAAACAATCTTATTGAATTGGCGAATTATATCAAAGAACAAGAAAAGGGTCAGTACTTATCGATCAAACCGGTTGCCGCAAGAGACCATTACCCGGTTTCCTCCGCTCAAAAAAGAGTTTACGTCATGCAACAATTTGAAGGGGCCGGGCTCAGTTACAATATCCCCGGGATTATGATTGTCGAAGGGTCCATTGATAAACATAAAGTTGAAGATGCGTTTATCACCTTGATTAACCGGCATGAAGCGTTTCGGACCTCTTTTGAAGTTAGTGAGGGTGAGTTAATTCAAAAAATTCATGATCAGGTGGAATTTAAAATAAACTTTTCAGAGGCGACGGAAGCTGAGATCCCTGAAATTATTGCTGATTTCATCAAACCGTTTGATCTTTCCAGGGCGCCGCTGTTACGGGCCGGTCTGGCGCGAATATCTGAAAATAAATATTTATTTTTATTCGATATGCATCATATCATTTCCGACGGTGAATCAATCAATATTCTTAAAAATGAGTTTGCCGCCATTTATAAAAATATCAAGCTTGAGGAACTGCGGTTACAGTATAAAGACTATGCAATTTGGCAAAATGAACTGTTAAAAACCGGTTTTATCAAAAAACAGAAACAATACTGGCTGGACTTATACCAAAATAATGAAATACCGGCGCTTAATATTCCCACTGATTTCCCAAGAACAATAATACAAAGTTTTCAAGGTGATCGGTTCCGGCTTAAACTGCCAAGACGGCTATCGCAATCTATTAATATATTAGCCACCGAAACAAATTCATCACCATTCATTGTATTACTGGCGGCGTATAATGTTCTGCTTTCAAAATACACCTCGCAATCGGAGATAGTGGTTGGCTCACCGGTCATCGGGAGATGCCGGGCCGAGTTGGAAAACATAATCGGCATGTTCGTAAACATCCTCGCCATAAAAAACAATATTAAAGCAGAAGATAAATTTATAGAGTTCCTGGCGACGGTAAGGGAGAATGTGCTGAAAGCGCTTGAAAATCAGGATTATCCGTTTGACATGCTGGTGGAAGAGTTGAATATCGTCAGGGATCATGGACATAATACTTTGTTTGACTTAATGTTTATTTATCAAAAAGATGACATTTTAAACATGGATATCGATGATTTAAAGTTTTCACCGCTTAGTTTTACCTACAATGTTTCGAAAGCGGATTTATCCGTATTGGTTTCGGAATACCGGGACGGTTTAATTTTGGAACTTGAATACTCAACTCAATTATTTAAAAGAGAAACCATTAAAAGAATTGCGGGCCATTATCTTAATGTATTGAAAAGTATTGTTGCAACTACCGCGACTCCGATTTCGCAAATTGAGATCCTGTCATCCAACGAAAAAAAGAAAATATTGTTCGATTTTAACGACACCGTGACAGACTACTTTTTTAATAATAAAACAATCCCGGCTTTATTCGAAGCGTGGGTTGATAAAACGCCCGGAAGTACCGCCGTGATATTCGACGCTGAACAAATCACATACCACTGGTTAAACCAAAAGAGCAACCAACTCGCCCGTATTTTATTAAAATACGGTTTTAAAACCAAAATGATTGCTGGAATTTGTTTAAACAATCCGATAAATATAATAACGGGGATTATTGGCGTTTTAAAAGCGGGCGGTGCTTATCTACCGCTAGATCCGCATTATCCGGCCGAACGGCTTAAGTTTATGCTGGAAGACAGCGGAGCCGATTTTCTGATTACCACCGGCGATTTAATTGAAAAAGCGCCTTTTACCAAAGCAATAATCGATTTATCCGCTATTAATCTCGATGCGGAAGACGGTTCCAATATATCAGGTACAGGTAAATCTACCGATATTGCCAATGTCATATATACATCGGGTTCGACCGGCATGCCCAAGGGAGTTTTAATTCGACACCGGGGGATACTGAATTATATTAATTGGCGAATTGATAATTATCATATTTCAGCCGCCGATGTTACCTTGCAATTATTATCCTTTTCATTCGACGGTTTTGGTTCCAATTTATACAGTTCGCTTTTATCAGGCGGTCAATTAGTGACCGCAAGTAACGAAAACCGAAAAAATATCAGTTATATATTGGAGATAATCAAGGACCGCCAAGTAACCAATTTAAGTCTGGTCCCATCTATTTTCCGGGAAATAATTAATAGTGCAACCCGGGATGATTTACAATCATTGCGATTTGTGGTTCTCGCCGGTGAAAAAGCCGATCCCGGATTGATTACTTCCGTTAATTCAGTCAATAATAAAATATTGCTCATCAATGAGTACGGTCCCACCGAAAACAGTATAACTACCACCGCATTTATCGGTATGAAACCGGAAAATCCCTTTATTATCGGTAAACCGATTGCCAATAACAAGGTTTATGTAGTCAATAAATATCTTAATCCTTTGCCGGTGGGAGCGATCGGTGAGTTATGTATTTCCGGTGAAGGTCTGGCCGATGATTATCTAAATCATCCCGAACTGACATCGGTAAAATTCGTGCCGAATCCATTCTATAATGATTATAAATTACAGATTGCAAATTCCAGATTAAGTCAAACCGATTTAGAGAATTTAAATCATGAATCTGGAATCTTGAATCCGGAATCGCACTCAAGGATGTATAAAACCGGTGATTTGGCGAAATGGTTACCCGACGGCAACTTGGAATTAATCGGCCGAATCGATAATCAAGTCAAGATTAACGGCAACCGGATCGAACTTGGCGAAATCGAATATCAGTTATTAAAAATCGAGTCAGTTAAGGAAGCACGTGTAATTCCAGTTCAAAAAAGCGGACGGACCGAAATCGACGCCTTTATTGTGCCGACGCGGCCAATCGAAACCACGGAACTACGAAGTTTTTTAATGAAGCGATTGCCAATGTATATGATTCCTTCCCGGATTATCCCGTTAACTGGTTTTCCATTAACGGCAAATGGGAAAGTAAATATAAAAGCGCTTACTGAACTGGTTGACAATCTAGAGTCAAATATAAAATTTATACCGCCCAATGACGAAATTCAAGTGAAAATGGCTGAAATATGGGCCCGAAATCTTGGTATCAAGGATATCGGGATCGACGACAACTTTTTTGAAATTGGTGGTACTTCATTTGATATTATTAAAATTGTCCGGGACATTTCAGTTTATGATTGGCCGGTTTCCATTCAAGATTTTTACAGTTACCCGACAGTTAGGGAACTGGCATGTTTAATAAAAAACAATGGCGCTGTATTAGGAAAAAAAGCAATAAACCGTGTCAGTGAGCTGGAAATTATCAAAGAAATACCCTATTCACATGATGAACGTAATATTACGTTTAACACCGCCAAACTCAATTTTAAAAACGTTTTTGTGACGGGAGCCACCGGGTATTTAGGGATTCATATATTGAGCGAAATATTGCAAAAAACCCAAGCAAATGTATTCTGTTTAATCAGAGGCGAAGACGACGGCAGCATTAAAACTAAACTTAAAAATTTATTGCGCTTTTATTTTGATAACCGGTATCTTAACTTGATCGATAAAAGAATTTGGATCGTTAAGGGCGATATCTCTTTAGCTAAATTTGGACTCACGGATTTCCAATATCATGAACTGGGACAAGAGATCGATTTGGTGGTCCATGCTGCGGCTTTAGTAAAGCATTACGGGAAATATTCCGATTTTGAAAAAATCAATGTGCTCGGCACCAAGGAAATTATTCAATTTTCCGATTTATATAAGAAGAAGTTAGCTTACATATCGACATTAAGCGTATCCGGTGATTTTAATTTACCGGGCGAAAAAAGTCGAATATTCACTGAAAACGATTTTTATATTGGACAAAATTACTCTAAAAATCCTTATATCAGGAGTAAATTTGAAGCTGAAAACCTGGTTTTGAAGGCAATTAAATCCAACATAAAAGCTGCGGTTTTTAGAATCGGCAATATAACCGAAAGATACCGCGACGGGAAGTTCCAGATTAATATACCCGAAAATGCCTTTCATAATATATTTAAATCGTTTATCATTCTGGGAGCCGTTCCGGTTCAGATCTTAGATGAAGATATAGAATTTACCCCGGTTGACTATTGCGGCAAGGCGATCGTTTCCTTAATTCAGCACGACGAAATTTATCAAAAAGTTTTTCACTTGAAAAATCAGAAAACGATCAAGGCAGCACATTTTTTTGATATAATTAAATTATTGGGATTCAATATTTCGGTGCTGGATCAAATATCTTTCACGAGCCATATCGACTGCGCAACGGAAAAAAGTAATTTATTAAGTTATATCAGCGCTGATTTTTTTGATTATCGTAATCTTAGCGATAAAGGCCGCCGGATGATAATTGATTCCCAAATTACCAGCCGGTATTTAAACCGGATTGGTTTTCACTGGCCCGATATCGACGATAATTATATTATCAAAGCGATCAGGTATTTAATAAACGCAGGTTTTTTACCGGATATCATATAAAATACATTATTTACCATCAATAATCATGAATATTATATTTGAGGAGAAGATATGAAAAAGATTAAATTACTTATATCGAAGCTGAAATTTTATCTAAAAATGTTTATTCTATACGATCCGCGCTTAAGCATTATTATTCTTAATGATTTAGTGTTTGTCGTTATTTGCTCGATATTTTATCCTTTATATCCCAGTATCTTGAGTTTTCCGCCCGGGATATTTGAGGGAGGCTACGAAGTACGCTATTGGGGGATTTCGTTTGCGCAGCTTTATATATTAACAGGCATATTAATCTTAATAATATTAAATTTATTTTTATGGTGGCTTCTGAATGATATAAGAAATTGGCAGGTAAAAACTTCTGACCCGGAAGGAATAAAACGGATCCGGACTAAGTGTCAAAATTTTCCTTATTTAATCTGTATTGGACAGATAATTCTTCCCAGTGCTTTCTTAATACTGTTTGATTTAACTCAAATCATCATATTTTTCGGCACGGTTTCCGGAGGATTATTATTAATATCCGTAACAAAAATTGTAGGTACTTTTTTTTCTTTTTCAATATTATTCGCCATTATTGTCCTGGTGTTCTCCAAGAGGATTTTCAGGCAAATTTTGATCAATACTTATTCGGGGGGTGAACCCGAAGGCATAAGAATAACTCTCAGGGGAAAAATTTTTCTACAAGTTTTACCAATCTTTATTTTAGCGATACTTTTCACCGCTTTAGTCGGTTATTCGAAATTAATCGAGGAAAAAGGGGATCTTCTTTTTAAAATATATAAAAGCCAACTTACCCGTAAATTTGAAGATTTACATAGAGTTACCGGTATCGATCAAATAAAGGAACAATTAAAAACAATTAAATTGGGAACAAAGGGATGCAGCTTTATTATTGCGCCTGACGGCAAAATTTTTACCTCCGACGGTTCGGGATTAAGTATATGGTTTGTTTATTATATGAATGTCTTATCGGCGTCGCGTAATGGCCAAATATTTGACGATACTCGCGAAAACCAGGGCGCCATAATTAAAATAAAAGGTGAAACTGGAGACTGGATTATCGGTATCAAGTATCAAGTGACTTCCACGGAAGTTGCCGGCTTCTTTTTATTAAGTTTTTTTGCTTTACTCGGTGTGGGCATTTTCGTGCTCTTCTATCTTTCCAAATCACTAACCGACGATATTTCCCTGGTAACCGAAAACCTCTCCGAAATCGCCGCGGGCGCGGAGGTCAATCTTGAAAAGAAAATCCCCATCACCTCCAACGACGAAATCGGCGACCTGGTCGTGGCTTTTAATGAAATTCAAGAACGTGAAATACAACATATTAAAGATATTGAAGAAAACCAAAGAGTATTGTTGGAACGGGAGCGGCTCGCCACTTTGGGTCAAATGATTGGGGGTATCGCGCATAACTTGCGATCTCCGATCATGTCCATAGCCGGGGCATTGGAAGCTTTAAAAGATCTTGTTAAAGAATATAACGATTCGGTCGATAATGATAGTGTCACCAAAGAAGATCACCATGAAATCCCCGCGGAAATGAGCGGGTGGATCGATTCCATGAAACCTTACTGCTCCTTTATGTCGGACTTGATTTCAGCTGTACGGGAACAGGCAGTCCAGCTTAATCCATCGACTTATGACAGTTTTTCCCTGGAAGAATTAATCAAACGAATTGAAATTTAATTGAAGTTTGAACTCAAACGGAATAATTGTTCCATCGAAACCGATATTAAGGTTGATTTAAATACCGTCTTGCGAGGCGAGGTTAATAATCTGGTTCAAGTGTGTAATAATTTAATCATAAACGCGATTCAATCCTATGACGGTGCTGGGGGAAAGATCGAATTTAAAGTAATCAAGCAGGATCACCGGATCCGATTTACTATTAAAGATTATGGGAAAGGAATGCCACCCGAGGTAAAAAACCGGCTGCTCAGAGAGATGATTACCACCAAAGGAAAACGGGGGACCGGCCTGGGGCTTTTTATGTCAAGTTTGACGATTAAGGGTAGATTTGGCGGAGATTTGTGGTTTGAATCCGAAGAAGGCAAAGGAAGTACGTTTTATTTCACGATACCTTGTTAATAACCCCTTAAGTAATGAGTTTTTTGCACTGTTTAGGATCGGGGGGTGTTAGATGCGAATTAAGAAAACGGAACGGCCATTGACCGATTATAAAATTCTAATCGTTGATGATGATGAAGGAATCATCAAATCGATTGGGGTATTATTAAAACGAACCGGGTATTACCATACCGGGGTTACCAATCCTTTGGAAGCAATTGAAAAGGTGCGTTCCGAAGATTTTGATTTATTAATTCTCGATTATATTATGGAACCGATGCATGGCGACAAGGTTGTCGCTAAAATCAGGGAATTTAACAACGAAATCTATATTTTACTATTAACCGGGCATAAAGATTTAGCCCCTCCGCTCGAAACCATCAAGGCCCTTGATATTCAAGCCTATTGCGAAAAAAGCGATAAATTCGACCAGTTGATGTTGTTGATCGAATCGGCCATTAAATCTATCTTCCAAATGCGCACCATTAAAAAGTTCAAGGATGGTTTAAACAAGATACTGCAGGCGGTGCCGCAGATTTATCAATTACAGCCAATTGACAATATTCTGCAGGAGATATTAACGGGAATTTTACCCTTGGTTCATAGCAAAAATGCCTTTATTTTGGTGGATGATACCACCGCCAACGTTGATGCAACCAAAAAAATCATTTTTAAGGGGATCGGAATTTATAATGTCAATATGGATGATTTTCCTGGTATGCTTAGTCATGGATTGATTGAACAAATTGGTTTTGCCCGGTTAAATAAACAAGTTGTCAAAATGGAGAATGGGATCATTTTTCCGCTGACCAATGAATTTTCAAATGTAATTGGGGTCCTTTTCATTGAGAGCCATGATTTTGAGGAAGGGCTGAAACTTTTGGAGATTTATGCCAGTCAGGCAGCCTCATCCTTGAACAATGCTTTTTTACATTCCATGGTTAATATTAAAAATGAGGAATTGAATAAAACTTATGGCGAACTACGCACCAGGTATTTGGAAACCATTGAAGCCTTACGTCAGGCGGTGGATGTAAAAGATATATATACTCGCGGCCATTCGGATCGGGTGGCATTTTTTGCCGTTAAAATTGGAGAAGCATTTTCATTATCGGTGAAGGAGCTTGAATTATTAAGAATCGGAGGTATTTTCCATGATATCGGGAAAATAGGAACCACCGACGATATTTTGTTAAAAGCCGGCAAATTAAATGAAAGAGAATACCAGGAAATCAAGAAACACCCCATTAAAGGCGCTAATATTCTTTCAGCGGTGTCCATGTTCAAGGATGTAGTGCCGTTGATTAAGTTTCATCATGAAAGAGTTGACGGCACCGGATATCCGATGGGTATTTCCGGTGATGAAATTCCATTTTTAGCCAAAATTTTAGCCGTGGCCGATGCGTTTGACGCAATGACTTCGGACCGGTTATACCGAACCAAGCTTGGTCTGGATGAGGCGATTGCTCAACTAAAGGCGGGAGCGGGAACTCAATTTGACGCGGATGTCATTGCTAAATTTGTGGTATTATTGGAGAATTTTGAACAACTGCAAAAAGAAATTGCTTTTAGCTTTGAACATGATGGATACCCGCATATAAAACCGAACTTTTATTTAGAAAAGTATACTGATAATATATCATAAAACAGTTACTGTTAGTATTCATAAAAAAACGACTGACTTTGAAATCAGCCGTTTTTTTATTGGGTTTTATTTATGTTTAAAATAGTCACTTGCTATTATGTATAACATATTTTTTACATTAAAGTTACAAACTTTCACTCTTTGAAAAGGTTCTTTGTATACTTTCATTAAAAATGTTGACATGGACTTAATATCAAACTACAATTATACTATATCAAATTGACATGATGATTAAATGTTACGGGAGAAAGGTTGAACAACATGAAACAAACCGGACTATATCCCCAAAAGGCGGGCCTTTATGATTTTAGAAATGAGCATGATGCATGCGGTATTGGTTTTGTAGTCAATATTAAAGGTAAAAAGTCCAATGAAATTATTCGTCAAGGTCTTACGGTTCTTTTAAATCTGGATCACCGGGGGGCCAGGGGTGCGGAACCAAATACCGGAGATGGAGCGGGTATTTTGATGCAAATCCCGCATGGTTTTATGAAAAAGATATGTACGGACGCGGGAATCGCGCTTCCTTCCCCAGGTGAATATGCGGTGGGAATGATTTTTATGCCTCAAGAACCTTCTCATCGAACCGAATGCGAGAAATTACTTACCAAGATTATTCATGAGGAAGGCCAAATCTTATTGGGATGGCGTACTGTTCCAACTTGCGACGCGGCGCTTGGAAACTCGGCCAAGGCCTGCAAACCATATATTCGGCTGTTATTTATCGCCCGTAATCCGGAACTTAAAAATCCGTTGGCGTTTGAACGGAAACTATACGTAATTCGAAAACGCGCTGAAAAAGCGATCCGTTATTCGGGAATGCTCGGCTACGAATCCTTTTATATCGTAAGCCTTTCCGCGAGGACCGTTATTTATAAGGGGATGTTAATCCCGGAACAATTGGAAAGTTTCTATCCGGATCTCTCCGATCCACTTATGGAATCGGCTTTGGTGCTGGTTCATTCCCGGTTCAGCACCAATACCTTCCCTAGTTGGGAAAGGGCCCATCCGAACCGTTATTTGATTCATAATGGAGAGATCAATACATTACGCGGCAATATCAACTGGATGCATGCCCGGGAATCTACCTTTGAGTCGAAGATATTCGGAGAAGATATAACGAAAGTTTTACCGGTTATCAGTCCCGACGGCAGTGATTCGGCAATGTTTGACGAGTGTCTTGAGTTTTTGACCATGGCCGGCCGTTCCTTGCCGCATGCGATGATGATGATGATCCCGGAACCCTGGTCGAAGCATGAAAGCATGGAGGGAAACAAGAAAGCTTTTTATGAATATCACGCATGTTTAATGGAGCCTTGGGACGGCCCGGCGACAATGGCCTTCTCCGATGGCGAAATAGTGGGGGCCGTTCTGGATCGAAACGGTTTACGGCCATCCCGTTATTATGTAACCAAAGATGATATGGTTGTTTTAGCGTCGGAAGTCGGTGTTATTGAAATACCGCCGGAACGGGTTTCTCAAAAGGGGCGATTACAACCGGGCCGGATGCTGTTAATTGATACCAAGGCCGGCCGGATTATTACCGATAGCGAATTGAAAAGGAATTTGGCCACGGCTCATCCTTATAAAGAATGGCTGGATCAATATCTGGTTTCGTTACCGGATTTGGCGGAGGCTGTTGATGTACCGGAATCAAATCATAATACATTACTGGCGCGGCAAAAAGTTTTTGGTTATTCTTACGAGGAATTGAGAATGATTTTGGCGCCGATGGCCCGGGATGCCGTGGAGCCGATCGGGGCGATGGGATTTGATTCACCATTGGCGGTTTTATCGAAAAAACCGCAACTGCTTTATAATTACTTTAAACAACTGTTCGCGCAGGTTACCAATCCTCCGATCGACGCCATTCGGGAGGAGATTGTTACCGGAACGGAGGTCTTCATAGGCAGTGAAGGGAATTTACTCGATCCGCAACCCGTGAGTTGCCGTCAGATAAAATTAGCAATACCGATACTTACCGATCCCGAACTGGCTAAATTGAAAATGCTTAATCGGGAGGGGTTTAAATCAGCTACTTTTCCAATTCTTTTTAAGGCCGCTGAAGGCGGTCCCGGATTGGAAAAGGCGATGGAAACGCTTTGCAAGGATGTCATAAGCCAGGTTAAAACAGGCGTTAATATTGTGATTTTATCCGATCGGGGTATCAATGAGGAAATGGCAGCAATTCCTGCATTACTAGCAGTCTCCGGCCTTCATCACTACCTGATCCGGGAACAGGTCAGAACTCAAGTCAGCTTGATTGTCGAGTCGGGAGAGCCTCGTGAAGTTCACCATTTTGCGCTTTTACTCGGGTATGGCGCTTCGGCGGTTAATCCCTATTTAGCCTTTGAGACTATTGGTGAAATGATCCGGACTGAGTTAATCAAGGATTTGACTTATCATAAAGCGGAAATCAATTATATCAAGGCTGTTGTCAAGGGAATTGTGAAGGTTCTTTCTAAAATGGGAATTTCTACCATTCAAAGTTATCAGGGAGCGCAAATTTTTGAAGCGGTAGGGATCCATGAATCGGTTGTCAATAAATATTTTACCTGGACCGCTACCCGGATCGGCGGGATCGGGTTGGATGTTATTGCCGAAGAAGTAATAATGCGTTATAATTC
>JBJKPO010000088.1:0-5368 GCA_046706235.1 Bacillota bacterium
ACTTTAATCGGATCATCCGACATTTCTTGTAAAAACAATAATTGATGAATGGTTCTCTCGGCCAGCTTCTGGTCCACTTCGCCGGAAATAATCACCGACCGGGTTTTGGCCAAGACTTCGTAAAAACGTTCGTTGGAACGCATTTCAAGATTATTTTCGCCTGGTTCCTTATTCAGCATTCTGTTTACCTCTCTTTTTGATAATATGTTAAACGAAAACCAATCGTTTTAGTCACCGGGATTTTAATTCTGTCCTATGTTCTCCATGGTTCGCCGGGGCATTCGTTTCCGCATTGTCCGGTGTTGGAACTCATTGGATAGAACACTGATATTCCCGTCCATTTCCAATACGGCCAGGTCTACCTCTTCAATGGTGGCGACCCCATGCTCCCGGATGGTTTCTTTAATTTCATCCAATGTCAATCTAGCCTTATGTAAATTAGGCCGGTTGAGTCGGCCCTTATAAATCAAAAGCAGTGCCTGGCCTTGTACAAGGCGTCCGAATTTCGGAAAAAGATAAAAAAACCACTTTAATAGATAATTGGTGACAAATAAAGCCGATGCCGCAACCAATCCTCCCAGTAAGGAAGAATCGGAGCCCACCATCGCATTTTGAACCGCATTGCTTAAAAGTAAGATAAATACTAAATCTACAATCGATAACTGGGACAATTCCTTTTTTCCGAAAAAACGGATGGCGATGATAATAAATAGATAAATGGTTACCGAACTGATGATGATACCCAAATAATGATTGCTAAACATCTATTTTACGACTCCTCCCGGTTATTAAAACATCTTCTTTCCGGTTAGTTTATAATCAGCAATCCCCAATTTGCGAACGATATCGATACCATATGGACATTTCAGACTGCAGACACCGCACCGAACACATTGATCCGCTTTTACCGGTAAAGCCCGGTATCTCTCCAGCGCCAATTCCCGGTTGCCGAACCAAAAGCGCAACCTTTCCCGTAAAGCATATTCAGCCGGATTGAGAACCGTGCCATCGGCCATTTGCCGATCAAAATAACCTTCGTATTTAAATATGTCAGTAATCGGAACCCTCTCCGGACAAGGCAGGCATTGGCCGCATTGCCGACAGACATAATTCTTCAACTCCGGGGCGGACTTAAAAAGCAACTCCTCTTCCTCACTGGTTAGATGGTTAAAGCTATCCGCATATTGTAAATCGCTTGCCAGCATTTCACGGTTATTGATACCGCTTACCACTACGGATACCGGCCGGCTGAAAGCATATTGAAAAGCCTTTGGCGCCGATCGCCACAATAGACCGTCGGCAATCGGCTTCATTAGTATAATTGCGATGTTTTTTTCCAGTGCCGACGGCAGTAATTCTTTCTCAATTTCAGGAAAATTAAAACGATCGTAATAGTTAATCGTTGTCATTACCGCATCAAAGGAATATCTCCGCAAGCTCTCGATTAGGACATCAGGCTGACCGTGCATTGAAATTCCCACCCACCTGACTTTACCTTGCCTCTGGGCTTGAATATAACCATTTATCGCGCCATCCGGCCTTAATACGGCTTCTAACTCGGAAAACGTCCCGACCGCGTGCATGATGATAATATCCACATAATCGGTTTGTAAATATTCGAGACTTCGATCAAGGCTTTTTAAAAAACCCTCTTTAGTTCGCTCTCCGGTTTTAGTAGCCAGGATATAATCCTTTCGCCGATGACTAACGGCTTTCCCGATTTTGAGCTCCGATGCGCCGTCTCCATACCCGGCCGCAGTCTCAATATAATTCCCGCCGGCGTCGAGATAAGTGTTTAACAAATATTCCGCTTCGGAATACGGGATCTCCAGGAGGTGAAAACCGCCGAATCCTAATATTGAGGTTTCCAGCCCGGTTTTTCCGAATTTACGTTTTTCCATATATTTCCCCTCTAATAGTTTGTCAGAAAAGTAAGCATATAAATATTCAATATTTAAAACAAATACCCTTCATCAATAACCAAAGGGTATCGTAATCCCATCCACTTGTAAATCGGCAGATTCAAAGCAATCATTTAGTAAAAATTATCCCATTATAAATCGATTTTTAAGGTAAATCGTCCTCTTTCTGATATTAATTTATGATTAAAACATGTAACTTAAAACATATATATTTTATATCCCGGAAAACCTATCAGAATTTTCGTTCTAAAATCATGACATCTTTTGCTTCTAATTTTAAAATCCCTTGTTGTTTTTGTTTAGTAATCAGTTCGAAGTATTGATTCCGTTTTAAATTGATCCGGACTTCGAAATCATTGTGATTCAATATAAACGTATATTCACTGTTATCTTTAAACCGTCGGGTCACCTCAACCCCCGCCGGAACTATGAGCGGAGCACCAATCCCTTGATTGACGCATAACTGCCGCAACAAATCTTGCACCAAGCGAGGTTCGGGGTCGGTGGCCAGATAATAGGCTTTCCCTTTCCCAAATTGATTTTCGGTCAATACCGGCCGGCCGGCGTAAAAATCCTTCTCATAAACCGCCAAGACCTTGGCTCCTTCCGGGTGAATCAAATCGCAAAGTAAACCACATTCATATCTTCCACGCAACTTCCCGAATGGTCTTTTAAAAAATATTTGATTCTTCATATCCGGATATAAAGCATCGATCTCCTCGGTCCAAATTCCCGTTAAATTACGAAGCTCGCCCGGATAACCGCCCAAATAAACCAAATCGTTTTCATTAACCAATCCACTGAAAAAAGTGGTTAAAAAAGTACCGCCGTTTTCGACAAATTTCTCCAAGCTCCCTGCCACGCCCGGTTTAATCATATACAAGACCGGAGCGATAATCAATTTGTATTTTGAAAAATCGGCGTCCGGCGGAATCAGATCCATCGGAATATTCGCTTGATATAAAGCATTATAGTACTTTTCCACTTGTTCGAGATATTTTAAATCACGGCTGGGACCGCTGGAAAACTCCACTGCCCACCAGTTTTCCCAGTCGAAGATAATACCTGTCTGAGGTTTCAATCTGGAATCCGGTAGTTTATCGCCCAATTCCCGAAGTTCGGCCCCAAGTTGGGCGCATTCCCGGAACACTCTGGTATTTTCATGCCCGGCGTGTTCAATGACCGCGCCGTGATATTTCTCACATGCTCCACAAGAACGGCGCAACTGAAAAAACATCACGGTATCCGCTCCGTGGGCCATCGCCTGGTAACTCCAAAGCCGCATTACTCCCGGACGTTTGAGGCTGTTATAAGGCTGCCAGTTTTGCTGGCTGGGGGTTTGTTCCATGAGCATGAACGGTTGCCCGGCTTTCAGTCCTCTCATCAAATCGTGCCTTAGCGCGATATTTCCCGCGGAATCCTTGATGGAAGGGTAATTATCCCAGGAAACCACATCCAAATACTTGGCCCATTTGAAATAGTCAAACGGTTTAAACGTTCCCATCAAATTGGTGGTAATCGGAATATCCGGAGTTATTGATTTAAGCATATTAGATTCACCAAGGTAACAAGCCAAGCTGGAATCGGACATAAACCGGTTATAGTCGAGCGAAATCCCTTGAAAACAGGTGTATTCCCTGAGATATCCGCAATAATAATCCCTTCCCATTTCATTTAAAAAAGAGGGTGGGACGATTTCATCCCAATCGTGGACGGTGTGACCCCAGAAGCTCATGTTCCAGTGGCGATTCAATTCTTCAATACCACTATACTTGCTTTTTAGCCAATTACGGAACTCACCGGCGCAAGTGTCGCAATAACAATAAGTGCCGTATTCGTTGGCAATATGCCATACCGCCAATGCCGGGTGGTTTTGGTATCTTTCGGCCATTTTACTGGCCAGTTTTACTGATAATTCCCGGTATACCGGGTTATTTGGGCAAAAGTTCACCCGGGCGCCGTGGGTTCTTTTCCTCCCTTCGATATCCACCGGAAGCATCTCCGGGTATTGCTTGGACATCCAAGCCGGTTGGGCCGCCGTGGCGGTAGCCAGGCAAACGGAGATCCCGTTTTCCGCCATCAAATCCATGATCTTATCGAGCCAGTCAAACTGATAGGAATCCTCCGCCGGTTGCAGCTTGGCCCAGCCGAACACCGGCAGGGTCACAATATTGATTCCCGCCAGTTTAAAAAGCCGGATATCCTCCCGCCATATTTCCTCGGGCCATTGATCGGGGTTGTAATCGCCTCCGTAATATATAACCGGAAATCTGGGATTAGTCATCAGGATTCCCTCTTTCATAAAATTGTAGCGTTCCGCTACGATATGCATCACAATAGCTGATCTATTCTTCACCCGGTCCCCGGCCCCTTCTTATTAAAGAATAAATATATCGGGATATCGGGTTAAAAAGCAAGAAGCGGGAATATGAAATCCCGCTTCTTGCCCGTGTATGTGTAGATATGTTTTAGGGTTAATTTCAAAATACAATTAAAAAGAAAAAAACCAACCGGATAATATCCATAAACAATTGCATTAAAATGATGATAAAAAATTAGAAAAGAATTATTTCCCTTTAATATAATCATACTACCAATTTATAAAAACGGCAATAGGTTCTATAAATCATTTTTAGTTTAATATGCAATTACAAAAAAAACGATGCTTCCCTACCCTATAAATAGCGCCCAGCAGGGCCTACAAACGGCAAGAAGCGGGAACTTAGAGTTCCCGCTTCTCACTAGTGTTGGTGTAGATATGTTAAGTAGTGTCGGTTACAAAAAATAATTAAAAAATTTGCCCGGATAATATCCGTTGACATTATTCCAGGTTAAATTGGCGGTAAAGTTGTTGGCCAAATCGACATTTTCGGCTTTTTCCTCTATTTTAGCGGCAAAACCGCTGGATCCGCCCAACACTTGCCGGACTTTATCCGGTTCATATGCCAGGGCGGTTCGAAACCGGTTTTCATTCAAGTTCAAGGTATGATCAGCGTTTACGGTAATACCCATGGAAGCCAATTTATTACGAGCCGCGGAATTGATTTGAGTCATGCCGAAGTTTTGGTTCATATTTGAAACCGGCCGGTTTTCCGGACTTAATAAATCCCTTATGGTATGGTTGTATTGATTTACGAAATCCTTGACCGTATTGTAAATTGAATCTGTGTCCTGGGGATTAACGTTTATTTTAACCGTCTCACCGGGAGCCGTAACGTTATTCAAGGTTACCTTTACTTGCCCGAAGCGATCCACATTGATTTCATTGCTTTGGCTCTCCCGGGCGAAGCCGTTTAGGATGTACTTGGCGTTTTGCGCCGCAGTGGTCATATTATTAGTACCGGTATCGGCAGCCAATGTCCCGGTAGTATCTTTAACGGTAAATGCCCCGGCGTCGGTGCCGGTTTTGGTTCCGGCGATCACTAACCGGGCTTGCTCCGCCCCAT
>JBJKPO010000089.1:0-6813 GCA_046706235.1 Bacillota bacterium
GTCCGAGGAGGTCATCCGGTTTGAAGAACCGTTTGAGATCCAACCCGGCTTAATTCTCCGTACCCAGCTTCGATTGCCGATCAAACTAACCCGTACCTTTCCCATTCAACTCTGGGAATTTATCGCTCGCGTGGATAACCGGACTACTGATCCTTTTTTGCCGGTCGTAAAATTGGACCGGGAAAACCAAAGTTATATTTTACAGGGAATCAAAGTATTTCACGGCGCGAAAATGGCGGGAGCCTTAAGCCCCGATGAAACTTATACATTTGGCATCATCACCGGCAAAGTGGAAAAAGGGTATAAAGAGATTGACGTTAAAAATCAAAAAGTTGGTTTCGGCCGGGTATCCTACGGTTCCCGGATCCGGATCGTCAAAGACCGGAATCAGGAGCGGATTCAAATAAAAATTCAGGCTCGTGGAACCTTGTTGCAAATTCCCAGGGAATTTACCAATCACCCCGCCACTTACCGGTTAATTAAAAAAGCGTTTGAAAAGCAACTGCGAACCGAAATTTATACTCTGGTCCAAAAACTGCGGGACTTAAATACGGACCCGGTTGGTTTTCGTAAGCGTTTGGAAACCGCCGGAATCAAAAACTGGCGTGCCGCATACCGGAGTATCCCGGTGGAGGTCAAGGTCCGGTTCGAGTATCATAATGTGCCTTTGGCGTTTTAGGCTTTTTATCCTGGTTAAGGAGGGAGGTAAAGATGCCGATCTGGTTAATTATACTGTTTCGCTCATTATTGATGTTTTTTATAACTTGGGCATTAACCCGGTTCATTGGAAAAAAACAACCGTCTCGGTTAAATTCGTTTAAATTTATTGTTTTTTTAGCGCTGGGGATTATTGCGGCATTAATTTCCGTGGGTATTATCGGCAACTTAATTCTGGGTTTGATTGCGCTTGGGGTTTGGGGCTTACTGCCGGTGGCCTTGGAATATTTGGCGTTAAAGAGTAAATGGATCCATGATTTGTTAAACGGTAAAGAAACTATCCTTATTAAACACGGAAAAATCATGGAAGATAATTTATTTCAGGTAAGACTCACGGGCGAAGAGCTTTTAAGCGAACTTCGCTCGAAGAACTTTTTTAATTTAAGTGAGTTAGAGTTTGCGGTAATGGAAACGACCGGTGAGATTAACATATTGCCGAAAGCGGATTACCAACCGGTTACTCCCCATGACCTGGGCCAAAAAGTTGCCCCCCGGACCGAATCACAGACGGTTATCCTGGACGGCAATATTCTTGACGAGCCATTGGCTAACATGGGGCTTAACCGGAATTGGCTAAACCAGCAATTGGAGCTGTTAGGAGTATCTTTAGCCAATGTTTTTCTCGGCCAGGTTGATTCCTCCGGGGAGCTTTACGTCGATCTCTTTGACGATGCGATTATTATCCCCCAGCCAAAGATAAAAGAACTGCTGTATGCCAATCTGGAAAAAATCCAGGCCGATCTAACCAAGTTCGCTTTGGAAACGGAAGCCCGGGATGCCGAAGCGATGTATTCAAGTTATGCCGCTAAACTGGAAACGACCCTTAAACAAATTGAACCGTATTTATTAAGATGACAGGCAGGGAGACAGTGTAACGAAAGGAGTGATGAAAGATGACGGTTGGGACTGAGATCCAAAAAGCGGTTGCCGGTGTACAAAGCGTTGCCGCCAGTATGAAGACTTTTGCCTTGGAAACGCAAGATCCCCAGGCGCGACAAATGTTTCAGCAGTTGGCGCTAACCTTCGACAACGCCTTGCAAACTTTACAAGAAAGACAAAAGTACGTTGAGCAGCAAGAACCACAGTATAAACAACAATAAATAAAAGAGGTCCAGGATTCTATTATGTCTCAAAGCATTTCCATCAGTGTTCCCCGTAAGGAAGCCCCGGATAAAGTAACCGGAGCCGTTAAATACAATTACGACGTCTCAAGTCCCGAGTTGCTTCACGGTTGGTTGGTTACCAGCCTGTATGCCCATGCCGGTATCAAGTCTGTCGATAGCGCCGCCGCTTTGAAGGCTCCGGGAGTCAAAGCCGTGGTTACCGGAGAATATTTTTCAGGGAACACGGATGTGCCAATGAACGGGGTGCTTCTGGCGGATCGGCCTCCGCTGGCAATCGGCAAAGTTCGTTATTTCGGAGAGCCTATCGCGGTAGTTGTGGCCAATAGCGAAGCGGAAGCGCGCCGGGCCGTCGATTTGGTAAAAGTCGAATATGAACCGCTTCCGGTGGTAAATTCCGTAAGTGACGCCATCCGCGGTAACGGTCCGTTGGTTCATGAACAGATGGGTTCCTATACGATAATCGAAAATATCATTTATCCGGTACGGGGAACGAATATCGCCCACCGTCAAAAAATACGCAAAGGCGATATGGCCAAAGGCTGGGCGGAAAGTGAAATCGTTATCGAAGGAAACTATAAACTTCCCCAGTCGGATCATGCCGCCATGGAAACCCGTTCCGTCCTGGCCCGGATTCAACAGGACGGAACCGTAATTATCCATTCTGCTTCGCAAGCTCCGTTTATGATAAAAACTATAATCAGCCGCTTGTTTAAGGTTGAGGTTGGAAAAATCATTGTCAATACGCCGTTGCTGGGCGGGGCATTTGGCGGAAAGACCAGTGTCCAGTTGGAACCGGTTGCTTATTTGGCGTCTAAAGCGGTGGGCGGGCGCCCGGTAATGCTGGCCAATACCCGTGAACAAGATATGGCCGGTTCACCGGTGCAAATCGGAGTGGAAGCCCGGATTAAACTTGGCGCGACCAAAACGGGCATATTAAAAGCCGCTGAAATGACTTTTTTGGTGGATAGCGGCGCGTATACCGATTCCGCGCCCATTATGGCCAAAGCCATCGCCGCCAATTGCACCGGGCCTTATAATATTGAAAATCTCCAGTGCGATTCCTTATGCGTTTATACCAACCATACATTCGCCACGGCTTTCCGGGGATTTGGCCATACGGCTTATACTTTTGCCATGGAGCGGGCATTGGAAAAAATGGCTTTTACCTTGGGAATGGATCCGTTTCAATTCCGATTGAATAATATTCTGGTTCCAGGGAATTTATCACCAACCGGGGTCAGGATAACCTTAAGTAATTTTGGTGATATAAGTAAATGTTTACTGCGTTTAAAAGAACTGTGCCGTTGGGATGAAGGTTCCCGGATTGAAGCGAGTCCACCTAAAGTGATCGCCAAGGGACTCAGTTGTTTTTGGAAGACTTCCAGCAGTCCTTCGAACGCTATTTCGGGCGCTATTCTGATTTTAAACGCCGACGGAACTATTAATTTGATTTGCGGAGCGGTTGAATGCGGCCAGGGAACCAAGACCGCCGTAGCTCAAATCCTGGCTGAAAAAATGAAGATGAAACCGGATCAAATTCATGTCGCCATGGAGGTAAATACCCGGCAAAATCCGGAACATTGGAAGACCGTGGCCAGTATGAGTACTTATATGGTAGGACGGGCAGTATTGGAAGCCGCGGCGGATGTGATCCGGCAACTAAAAGACGTGGCCGCGGCGGCGATGCGGTGCCCCGTTGAAGATTTGGAAGTAGCCGGCGGTAGAGTTTTTCTGCGCGATGATCCGCAAATTTATATTGAATTTAAGGATATAGCTCATGGCTATAAGTATCCAAACGGCAACGGTATTGGCGGGCAGATTATGGGCCGGGGCAAATTCATAATGCGTCATTTAAATCCGCTCGACCGCGAAACCGGGCAAGGAAGGCCCGGTCCCGGCTGGACGGTCGGAGCGCAGGCAGTGGAGGTCGAGTTTGATACGGAAGATTTTAATTACCGGATTTTAAAGGCAATCACGGTGGTGGATGCGGGTAGGGTCATTAATCCGATGGGAGCGCGGGGGATGATTACCGGCGCGATGAGTATGGGGTTGGGTTACGGCAGCCGAGAGGAACTTTCATATAGCGACGCCGGTATTCTTCAAAATCCGCAGTTTCGGACTTATAAACCGCTTCGCTATGGCGAAGTAAATGATTTTGAAGTTGAATTTATCGAGACGCCCGAATTGGATGCCCCTTACGGCGAACGCGGTTTAGGCGAGGAAGGAATTTTAGGAATGCCCGCGGCATTGGCCAATGCCCTTTCCAGCGCCGCCCGGGTGGAATTGAATGAATTGCCGCTGGTTCCGGAACGTATTTGGAAAACGATTACTTTTGGAGGAAGAAGCAAATGATTTCATTCGATTTCGAATACTACCGGCCCGATACTTTGCAGGAAGCGGTTGAACTTTATCAAAGCTTGAATTCCAGGGGGCTTTCGCCGTTATATTACGGCGGGGGAACCGAAATTATCAGCATGGCCCGGCTGAATACGGTTCAAACTGGCGCTGTAATTGACATTAAATCGATTCCGGAATGTAATATCCACGAAATCAAAGGTAGCCAATTCATCATCGGGGCGGCGGTCACCCTGACTCAAGTCATGGAATCCTTACTTTTTCCATTACTCGGCAAATCCGGGGGCAGAGTGGCCGATCATACCATTCGGGATAAAATTACCATCGGCGGGAACCTCTGTGGTAAAATCATTTACCGGGAGGCCGTACTGCCTTTTTTGCTGGCGGAGAGCGAAGCCGTCATCACCGGTCCTCTGGGGGAAAGAAAGGCCAATATCCAAAATGTTTTTCAAGAAACCATGCGTTTAAGTCCGGGGGAATTATTGGTCCAAGTAATTACCAATACGGATTATCTGTCTTTACCGCACGATGAGGTCAAAAAAACCCGGCTTGATAAAATCGATTATCCGCTGGTGAGTATCGCCGCCTTGAAAAAAGATGGCCGGATCCGGGTGGCGGTAAGCGGATTATGTGCTTTTCCCTTTCGAGCCGCCATGGTTGAAGATGAGATTAATAACCGGAATCTTGACTTGAAGGAACGAGTAAATAACACCATTCATCATCTTCCAGCCCCGATTTTGAGCGATATTCAAGCTTCCGCCGGGTATCGGGAATTTATCTATAAAAACACCTTGCTGAAAATTCTCCGGGAACTAAATGCATTGTGAAAAAGAAATTGAATCCCTCAAAACCTCCTTTGGCAAAGGGGGAGGCAACGCAGTTGACGGAGATTTATTAAAAATTCCGCCCCAAGCTGGATAATTATTATTTACATAAATGGGACAGCCGAAAATTAAAAATTCCTTCCGCCAACTTATTGACATTATGTTATAAAGTAGGTAGTATAATTAATGTATATTCAATACTTAAACCGCCTATGATTTTTTTATCATACGGAGAAGAGGGAATAATTTGAAAAAAACTTTTATTGAGGAAACAGTACTTTTTATTAGTATTATTAAATGGGCTGTTTTGGCCACATTGACGGGTATTGTGGTAGGGCTGTCCAGTACATTCTTTTTAAAATCGTTAGGTTGGAGCACTGATTGGGCTCAATCCCATCAATACTATTTTTTACTGCTTCCAATCGCTATGTTTTTAAGCAATTTGATGATTAAATACCTGGCTCCCGACGCGGAGGGGCACGGTACGGAAAAAGTTATCGAAGCGATCCATAAACACTGGGGTAAGATTAAATTGGCCGTGGTTCCGGTTAAACTGGTGGCGACGATTATTACCATCGCCGGTGGCGGTTCGGTCGGAAAGGAAGGGCCAAGCGCTCAAATCGGAGCGGGGATGGCTTCGGCGCTCGCGGATTTATTACGATTAACCAAAGAAGACCGTAAAAAGCTGGTCATCTGTGGTATTAGCGCCGGTTTTGCCACGGTCTTCGGCACACCGATCGCCGGAGCATTATTTGCAGTGGAGGTCCTGGTGCTGGGAAAAGTTTTACAGGATGTGCTGTTTCCTTCGTTGGTGGCGGCAATTATCAGCTATCAGATCGCCAGGTTTTTCGGTTTGACTTATTTTCATCAAGCGATTCATTTAGGGCAATTTTCCCAGGTTTTGTTACTGGAAGTATTATTGAGTGGTCTTTATTTTGGATTGGTCGCCCTGGTATTAGTGGAAACACTAAAACTAGCCGAAAGATTATCCAAAAAACTGAAATTTTGGGGGCCGTTCAAGGGATTGATCGGCGGAACCTTGATGATCATTTTGGCTTTGATACTCTCGCCGCACTATTTGGGATTAGGGATTGATACGATTGAATCGGCGATTAACGGCGGTCACGTTCCGGCTTTGGCTTTTGTTTGGAAAATTCTTTTTACATCGGTTACCTTAAATATGGGTGGGAGCGGCGGCATTTTAACTCCGGTGTTTTTTATCGGAACGACCGCCGGTAGTACTTTTGCCTGCATTTTCAATTTGAATCCCGCTTTATTTGCGGCAATCGGACTGGTATCTTTACTGGCGGGCGCGGCAAATACTCCGATAGCCGCCTCGGTAATGGCGATTGAAATGTTTGGACCGCAAATCGGTTCATTTGCCGCGATTGCTTGTGTAGTAAGTTACATAGCCGTCGGCCATCGTAGTGTATATGCCAGCCAGCTATTGGGGGTTACGAAAAGTTCTTCGATCGTGGCGCCGTTAATGATAGAGTTTGAGAGCATCAACGAAGTGAATGTCGAGAATAAACCGGGAAAACTTATTTACCGGTTGAGGCGGATTATTCGTTTATTTAATAAAGAAAAAGGAGTCCCTAAATAATATTTTACGATTTACTTCGTCCCACCAGGTTCAAAGCCTGATCCCGGCCGAAATAAGAACAAAAAATTTGAAAATAATAATACTCTTCCTTGGAACGTAATAATATTCCCCGTTCAAGTTCCCGGGTAAAACATTCGTCCGAAACTCGCGGTTCGGCTAAAGCGGATAGTACTTTGGCAATTCCCGAACG
>JBJKPO010000090.1:0-6171 GCA_046706235.1 Bacillota bacterium
GATCACCAAGTTAATACTCCATTTGTACTGGCAAATTATAAAGAAGCATTAAAAAGACTAGAGAATGATCAAAGGATTTTTTGTAATCCTCAGAATAGACCAGTAAGAGGTGGAGTTAAAACTATGGCAGACAATGTAAAAATTACATTTCCAAAGCTTTAACCGAACGCCAGTTTGTCGAATTCCTAATTTTATGATATACTAACACTAAAGGAGGCTTTATTGATGGGTTCAATATCTAAAATAGAGTGGACGGAATCTACTTGGAACCCAGTAACAGGTTGTACTAAAATTTCAGCCGGTTGTACTAATTGTTATGCATATACAATGGCTAAAAGACTTCAAGCTATGAATAACCCACGATATAAAAACGGCTTTAATATTACTTTGCATGAAGACTTATTAACATTGCCTCTTTCATGGAAAAAACCCAAAAAAATTTTTGTTAACTCGATGTCCGACTTATTTCATGAAGAAGTACCAGAGGAATTTATATATAAGATTTTTAAAATAATGAACCAGACACCATGGCATAACTATCAGATATTAACAAAACGTTCAAATCGTCTTTTGGAACTTGCTCCTTTTATCAATTGGACAACAAATATCTGGCAAGGTGTCACTATTGAAAATAATTCAGTCGCTAATAGGATAAATGATCTCAAACAAATTCCTGCTTATATCAGATTTTTATCTTTAGAACCATTAATCGGTCCGATAAAAAACTTGGATTTATCCGGTATACATTGGGTAATTGTTGGCGGGGAATCAGGCCCGGCCGCACGGCCGATGATGATTGAATGGGTTCGAGAAATTAGAGACTATTGTATTAAACAAAATATTCCCTTCTTTTTTAAACAATGGGGAGGTGTTCAGAAACATTTAACTGGCCGGATACTTGATATGAGGACATGGGATGAATATCCTGATGTATTTAAACTAAATACGATACAATCAGAAACTTTAGAAGAAATGGCATTTCCTAATTGATTAAAAACTGCAAACCTTATCAAAAAGTGGTAAGTGATTTTATCTTAAAAACCGAGCAACTGTTTAAACCCCAAAAATCCATCCAAACGATCGATTTATATTATAAAAATATTATTCATAAAAATTGCCGCTTTGTTAAAACCGGTCGGCATTTTGACTGCAATTCCTCGCTTTTAATATATATATAAAAATCCAACGCAACTCAAAAACCCTCCAGAATAAAATTATAGATTTAAATCTATAACAAATTAAAAAATTACCGATAACTATAACGGTATCTTTAATTAACCATGCCGCTAAATGGGGAGTATCGGGAGCGGAGAGGGGGATTTATGGTAAAGCCGAAAGCCAAAATCTTAATCATTGACGACGAAACCCAAATAAGCGAATGGCTGGCCTTTAAACTGGAGCAGCAAGGACATACCGCGGTAACCGCCCCAAATGGGAGTGAGGGAATCGAAAAAGCCCGCCAGGAAAAATTCGATATCGCGATTATTGATATCATCATGCCGGAAATGAGCGGGATTGACGTCCTCGATTACCTGAAAAAAATTGACCCCGATATCGAGGCGATAATGGTCACGGGGTTTGGAACCATGGAGACCGCCATTGAAAGCATGAGGAAGGGCGCTTACGATTATATAGGCAAACCTTTTATTATTGAAGAAATGTTCATGGTGGTTGAGAAGGCCATTGAAAAACGGCAGTTGAAAGAAACCATCGCTTTGTATGAAATAAGCAAGGCCATCGTTTCCACCGTTGAATTCGATCATCTTTTAAAAATAATTATCGATATGACAACAGCGGTTTTAAAATCCGACGATGCCTCGCTGTTATTGTTCGATAACAAAAAAAAGCTGTACATTGCCGCCGCTTCGTATGATTTAAACGATGAACCCCGGAAAAAAACCAGACTGGCCATTGGCGAACGAATCGCCGCCTGGGACGCCGGCGTGCAACAGCCGTTGATTTTGGCGGAAGGTTTTGGAAGCGAACCTTGGTTTAAAAATATCAAGGGCCGGAAAGAGATCAAGTCGGCCTTGATTATTCCCTTGATAGGTAAAACCAATCTGCTCGGGATTTTAAATATCAATCGAGTCAATGTTCTTAAACATTTCACCCAAAACGACCTGCACAAGGCAAATATATTTGCCTCCCAAATAGCGTTGGCGGTGGAAAACGCTTATCTTTTCAAGGAATTGACCGCTTTATACATGTCCACCATCCGGTCGCTCGCCAACGCCATTGACGCCAAGGACCATTATACCAACAAACATTCCGAACATGTAGCGGAACTGGCGGTTGCCATTGCTAAGGAAATGAAATTAACCGCGCCGGAAACCTTAAGGATACAGCAAGCCTCTCAGGTTCACGACTTGGGTAAAATTGGAATCCATGATTATATTATCAATAAACCAGGTAAGTTATCCGAACCGGAAATGGAGGAAATCAGGTCCCATCCGCTCAAAGGGGCCCAAATCCTGGAACCGATCGGTTTTTTAGGCGATATTGTCGAGCTTATCAAACAACATCACGAGCGCTTTGACGGCAGCGGTTATCCTTACGGACTCAAAGAAGATAAGATTTGCCTGGAAGCAAGAATAATCGCGGTTGCCGATGCTTATGACGCCATGATCTCCGACCGACCTTACCGGAAAGCATTAACCAAGGAACAGGCAATAACTGAGCTTAAAAAGTGCAGCAATATCCAGTTTGATGAACGGGTAGTCACTGCTTTGCTAAAAATATTGGATAAAGAACCCGGTATTTAATTTCATTTTAACTCATTTTCATCACTATACCCGGTAATTCCCTGCTCCATCAGCGGTGGGGCTTCGCATACCAGAATGTCGACCCGCCGGTTAATTTCCCAATCAGCCTCATTATGGCCTTTTTTTGCCGGATAATCTTCTCCATAGGCATAAGTCGTTATTTGTTCCGGGTTAATACCATGTTCCAGTAACTAAGTTTTAACCGATTCCGCCCGTTTGGCCGAGAGCCGCAGGTTATATTCCCAGGAACCCCGTTCATCGGTATGTCCGCCAATTAAGATGTATAATTGCGGATTTGCTTTAAGAACTGATAAATCCTGTTCTAAGCCAGAGAGTTGATCGTCCCGGATATTGAATTTATCAAAATCAAAGAAAACAGCTTTCAAGTTTTTATTCAAATCAGTGACTGAGGGCGTTAAAACCTTCACCTCCGGGACTGGGGGCGTGAAAGCCTCCACCGAAAAGGCTTCTTTCAATTCAGCAGTTTGGCCGTTTGAACCGGTAATAACCAGGTTATACTTTCCGGCGGGATAACGCTCGAGGTCGAAGGAACAAGTCAAATTCGAATCGGATTCGATATTGACATTTTCACCGGAAATAGTGGTGAGATCGTTTCCGATAAGCTTGACGGAGACATCCCGACTAAAGTTTACACCATGGATGGCAACCGTAACCGATTCATTATTAAATCCCTGATTGGGTGTAATATTATCAACCTTTAAAACCGGATGCGCCATGATTGAAAAAACTTCATTCAATGTGGTTGATTTATCTTTTTTGGTGAACCGGAATAACTTTTTTTTGATAATGGTAACATACCAGGCGCCTAATGGTTTATTTCGCAAATCCAATGAACATGAGATTTGGGTTTTAGAGATTATTTTCAGGTTATCGGCTAAAATATCAGCTTCACCGGGTTTGGTCAATTTTATCGCGATGGTTTTGTTCAATTTTTTACCGGTTAGGTTTATGTTGACGATTTCGTTATCGAAACCGGTATTTTGAGAAAGAATATAATTTTTTGGAGATGACCAACATCCAAAAACTGATTGACCGATATTTCCCAATAAAATAGAAATACCCAAAGTTAAAATGAAAAAAAGTTTTAGTTTCATGTTTTTAAACACCTCATTGTTTTTATTAACTAAACCGGGGAGAAAAATCCTTGAGATCAGTTTGTAATCCTTGCCGTAGATTTCCTCGCCTGTTTTTTACCAATTTTATAACCGGTAATTGTTTAGTTAATATAGGGTTTGTATTTCATGACCATTTTATACCATCCCCGGATTAAAAAATATTACATAAAAAGGAGCCATGACTCCTTTTTCGATTTAAACAATACTATAGGCAATCGTAAATTCTATCGATTCGCTGAATATTGCCGGTGGGATTGATAAATTGATAAATGGATTTGTAATTAAGGTTCGTTGAATATATAATTTAATTTATTCCGGTGTCCATCGATACAGAGAGGTTCGTGCCGTAATATAAAGCGTCCGGTGGTCTGCGCCACCGAACTCGACACAGGCCGGCCGTTCGGGAACGGTAATTTCATCGATTAATTCGCTATTTTGGTTGTATATATATATTTCTCCGTCCGGTATATAAATATTGCCACGGGTATCGATAGCGATATTATATTCCCCTTTTTCTACGAAAACTTCCGGATCCGACAGATAACCCTCCCGGCTCACTTGAAATAATACGGTGCGTTTATTGTATTCGTCAACCGCGTAAAACGGCCGGCCGGGATATGCCTCGAGCAGGGAACAGGCCCTGATCAGATCATAACATACCGGGATGATTGTAACACCGTCGGGTGCAAGATAACATTCGGCGACTTTTCGAACGGTTATGGCAAGATAGTCGTTGTTATCCCGCCACCGGTTCGCGGGGTAAAGGGCTTTGCATACTTTTTTTACTTGATCCAACGGGGCCGTATCCAGGATTTGCATGCCGGTTTCCGGCCGGTTAGGGTCGATGGCAGATACTTTGACAGTGGAACCAGTATTATAATATTTACCATATGAGGTGCCGGCCGCATCCTCCGGTTTGGGGTAAATTTCCGGCCGGCCGTTAATGATGGAGCCTTTGGGTGGGAGGTATTCGACAGCCACCAGGAGATTATCATGAGTATCGCAGGCTAACGTTAGAGGTTTGTAATGGATATCGGTCACCAGCCGCAACGAATCGGTTTCGACCGACCATTGATAGATCCGTTTCCAGCGGGAATCGCAAAAGTAAATATTGCCTTTACTATCCCGGCAAATGGCGTCGATAAACTCAAATCCGCCGGCTATCTTGTGAACGGCCCCGGAAGCCGCCGCCGGAGCTTTGACTGTTTGGGGACGGGGCGTTTTTCCGGAGATATTAAGCCGCGCGATTTGCCACGGGCGCACCTCAGTCCCGGTGTTTACATCAAATAAAGTATTATTGATGGTGTATTTAACCTGGGTGAAATTATGAATATTTACAAATTCAATATCATTGCAATCCCAGGTTTTAACAGCGTGGGGGTAAGGGTTGGGCAGCCAGATCACCCGGAAGAGATACAGATTGGCAAAAAACAGATTGTGGCAGAGCTCGAGTTCCAACGGCAGACAATTCCAGCTTTCGGCGACCTCTTCTTCCAACTGTAAACCATATGCCTTCCAGTTGGAAACATTTTTAAACTTTACTTCGTTCCTGACATGGTGTTCCACCGACACCGCATAAATACGGCCCGCGGCCGCAGTGTCGGATACGTATAAGCCGGCGGCCGCATATGGACTGGCGGTCCAGATGTCTTTAAAAATGCCGCCTCCACCGTTACAAATCCACAGGCTCCAGTATTGCGAGTCCCATTTGCGGTCCGGGTTGGCGTCGGCGGTGCGGTTTTCGTTATAAGGATGAATCCAGCCGCTGGTGTGGGTCATGCTGCCATGACCGCCGATAAATTTAATATCATTCAGATAAGAACCGGGACCGGCCATCCATTGGCAAGCAACCGCCCGGGGATTTCTGCCCCCGGCATCCAGGCCGATTCCGGAGACGATATTGGTTCCATCCCGCGGCGCTACCAACATTGATTTGGGACCGCCGAAACCACCGAAAGCTTCGGTATTATCCTCCAGGACGAATTGGGTCCCCATCGGGTGCAAGCCGATTAAAACCGTATCGGGCTTAAGTGTAATAGTTTCGGATATCCGGTACCATCCTTGCGGGGCGTAGATCACGCGGTGTTTTTCAATAGCCGCCTGAATGGTCCGGGTATCATCCGTGGCGCCGTCACCAATTGCACCGAGGTCTTTCAGACTAACCCAAGCTTCCATGGCCGGGAACTCAGGGATATCTTTCACGGCGGGAAGCGGGAACGAGTCCAGCGCTTCCATCTCATGGATGGTTTTAACTTCCGGCCGGGCGCCCAAAC
>JBJKPO010000091.1:0-4774 GCA_046706235.1 Bacillota bacterium
AACAGTCCGCTGTCGCTTTGACCGTGGCTGGTGGGGATGGATTGCACCGCGCCCCGGCTGTCGGTGAACCGTGAGTCGTTTTGGTCCGCGCGCCGGTATTGATTATTAAGCAACAGCGTCTTCGTCCGCACCGAATGTTTCAGCAAGGTCAGCGTGCAGTTAATGCCGGTGTAAGGCCCGGTCACGCACGGAATGGTAATGCTCAAGGATTTGATACGCCTAAAGTAATGGCCCGGATAATCAAGGTCAAATAGTGCCTCGGGCAGTTCCACCTGACATTCGCCGTTTTCACGTAAATCCAGTAACTTAACCGGATTCAGCAAGGCCAGGGAAATATGCTTGGTGATCTCAAGCTCCCGCTGATTTCGTTCCAGGTACGCCGTTTCCATGCGTTTCAAATCTAGCGCCAGGTTCTCGCCGGCCAACAGTCCCTTTTTCAAACTATCCCAATAGCCGAATTGAATAAAATCCGAGTCGTCCAGACCCAATTCCTTTCGGAAAGCTTTTTCAGCCCGTTTGGCGGTATCATGGGCCAGTTGATAACAGCTGAAATAAACGTTTGATATCTGCCCGGTCATCCAGGAGTAAAGCTCCCGGTTAGTGTATTTATCGCGCAGGAAATCGTCGGCGGCCCGGGCGTTATCAATTTGTTTCAAGTGGTTATCCAGTTCTTTCCGGGCGATTTCCAACCGTATTTGAGCGGTAATAATTTGTTTATTGATCTGTTTCATTTCTTCCAAGGCCAGCTTGCTTTGATATACCCATTCATCTTGCCGTCGCTGGTATTTGCCGAGTATCTCTTTTTTATTGGCTTCGTAAGCGGCATTGCCGGAAAGCAGGCTAAAATAAGCGGCGACAGCGTTGGCGGCATTGCCGAGGTGCATCCCGCCCATATGAATATATGAATATATTCCGCCATTTTGAAATTCGGGCATTGCATGTAAAATCCCCGCAACCGTACTGGCGATACCGGCTCCCTCCTGCCATTTATGAGCTTCATCCAAAGAACCGAGTTGATCAACCTCATATTGGATCAATCCCAATCCCACTTCATCACCGGAAGCTCCGGCGGCCACCTGGAGCATGGAAGCCGTCGACAGCACCGGAAGACCGCTGGAATCAACTGAAACCGTTTTGCCCAATAATTTTTGGTATTGGGTGAACCGTGCCATGGCGGCAGCCATACTCTGATTAAGACTGTCAATATTGGCGGCAGCCTCCTCAACTTGCCGTTGTTTAACCTGAGTGACGAGATTAAGCAGGGCGACTTCCTGGCCGGAACGCAATAAGACCAGACTTTCGGAGTCTTTTTTCTCTAAAGCGGCCAATAAAGCCGCACCCAAAGATTTTACCTCCGCGCAAATTTCATTGGCTTTTTGGACAATAATATTAAAACGATAGGGCATTAAGGGCACATCCATATCGGCCAGCACGGTATCGATATCCAGGCCCGCGGCCGTGGCGCGCACCAATAGCATCGGGTCAATCGGCGGCGCAAACAGGGGCAGTTCCCGTATAACACCGTCAATATCCATGCAGTTACGGATTTTTAAGAGCCGGTCTTCAACGGTATCCCAGTATTCCATGAGTTTATTATTATAGGGGATACCAAAATAAAGCATTGGAAGTGAGGCAATGGTGACAATCGATTCCGCGGGAGATTTAAAGGACGGTTCAAACGGAATATCGCCGGGATCAAAGTGGCCGTCCTTTTCAAAGTCGAACCCGGTTTGCTTAACCGAAGCACTCATTAACATGGGAGCGATGATATCGCTAAAGACATACCAGGCGTTACTGAACTCATCCCATTTTCCAAAAAGATCGCGGTAGCTTTGGGCAGGCGGCCGGGATTGGGGTTTGATGCTTTTAGGCCTTGGCCCAAGCAATTTTGAGGCCAAAACATAATATTGAATCGCTTCATTTACGGACTCCCGGGTAAAACGCCTAAACATCTGGTCACCCCAGGCAATAAGATTATCCAAATATGCAAAAACGGCACGCCACTGGAATGCGGGCCAACGAATAGGCAACCGGGCGATCCTGAAGGGAAGAAACGGATTATTGCGCCAGTCTTCGATTGAGCCGGTAAACCGGGCCAATATTTGCCTCTTGGATGAGTCAGCGAAAACACCCGCCGCGTCTTCCGCCGTCCAATCAAACAACTCCCCCAGGTAATATCCGTTGTTGAACATTCGGAAAGGCAAAAAACGCCAAAATTGGTCCGCGCCGGTGACCTGGCCGAAATCGTCGGGATTGGTGGGATTGAAGATATAATTCAGCCATTTTTGCGCATCCTCAAACCGCCGTTGTTTCGTGAAAAATTCTCCCACCAGCATCGGAATATGATAAAATACTTCCCAATCATAAAGCGATATCGGGGCTTGCGGGAAAAAACCGGTTGGATCAAGGCTTATCAGTCTGTCCCAATCCTCAATAAAACTGCTCCAATAATCATGCTCGCTTAAAAAATTGGTCAATTGCATGCGATGTTGCGATTCGGGCGCAAAAATTTCATCAAAATCCAGATAAGCCCTCTCGCGTATTCCGGCAACTTCCTTAATATTGTCAACCACGCCGACCCATGTGCTAAACCAGGAGAGTTCCGAAGAAGGTAAATAAGGATTTTTCCCGGCAACCCCCAGCAGATAGGCCTTGTAAACGGAATCCTCATAATACCAGATGTTCTCGCACTGTTTATATCCGTTTTCATTTAAGACATCGATCGTATTTTGCAACTGGCCCGCTGGAGTAATCAAGCACTTCCCATTAATGCCTAATTGCGGCACCGGAAGATCATAAGCTAGCGAATCGCTTTCGGCAATCGACAACTCCAGGCCGTTTGCGGGCTGTTCGTAATATCCGTCGGCATAACAATGAAGCGCGTCAAGCGAAAGGGGAATCGGTTCCGTTGTAACCGCTTCAACGGCCCTGACGTCATCGGAAGCCGACAATATGAATTTACCGACCGGCACAAATGTCCAGACATTGGGCATCACTTCCAGATAGGCTAAAAACGCGGCATCGTATTCCTTGATTATTAAAGTGGGATTTCCGAATATGTCTTGCGAAATATAACAGTAAGCTTGACCGATATTTGACGGGGTCCCGATGGGTAGTCCTCCGGTGGAATAGGCGGTGAAACCGGTTAAATATTTTGTTGGACCGCCCCTTTCGAATTCAATCAAGTCCAGATTACACTCAAAGTAAGGTTTTCCACTAGCGTCGTATTTTTTTACGCCATATTCTTGCTGATATTTTATATTACTCCAATTGGTTTTATCGGTAATATAACGAAAGCCGAATACAATACCCGGGCAATTGTAATAGGGACCGTACCAGATTTCTTGCCCGTCATCGCTTTTATAAACAGTATAGGGGCGAACGATGTATCTGCCTTTAAATTGAGTATTCCACCAGGCCGGATGATTCCGGATCATACTTACCAAGCTGGAATGATCCTTGATAAAAATTAACAAATTAACATTGTGCGCCATATAGTTTATTAAGCCGAGATTATCTAAAATTAACACCGAATTAGCGATAGCAAAGAGTGGATTAACCGCGGTCAGGGCCGGTATAATGGCGGCGGCTCCCAGAACAAATATTTCGGGATATTTAATAATCAAATTAATTAAATCGGAATGATCGGTAATAAACTTCACCAAGCCGGGATAATCCGTAAGCGCTTTATGTAAATCGGAACGGTTGGCGATAATGTTTAATACTTCAAAGCCTCCCGGCGCGATGCTTTGTCCAAAAAAGACTTCACTATCGATAATTTCGGCATAATTGGTTATTTGGGAATTCAAATCGGGCAAACTTGTACCGGCCCCCTGGGGTTGCTTGGGTTTCATCTGATTGTGATAAACCACAAAATCAATACTTTTTGATTGGGTCGAATCCAGTTTGGCAATACTATACATTACGCTATTCGATGGACTCAGCCCGGGATCGGCCTTGATCCGGAATGAAATCTCCTTGTTTGAATCATTGATTAAAAGCTGCTCGCCCGTCGCCGGATCGATTGTCGATAGTTTTTGACAATGAAGCTGTTGACGCCATCCCGGTTGGGGAATAACTTCCTTGCCGACTTTCTTCTTGGTCCATCCTTTTTGGGTATAACGGGCCCAGTTGAGTTTGATTTCCCAATTAGAGTAATCAAGCTTACCATCAGTTGCATAGTGGTCTTTTTTGGTTACAATCGGCCAGGCGATATGGAAATCGCCATCATATACAAACGGCAAGACATGGTCGTCCGATATATCCAGGTCGATACTTTCCCATCCGCTCCAGCGCATTTTGTCAAGATTTCCGAAAGCGGTACACTTGCGCCAGTAATATTTGTAAGGCTGATCCAGCGCGCGGCCGACAATGTATAAACTACGGGCTTTCTCGTTATTGATTGTTTCCCGGTGCTCATACATTCCGTATACTTTGATTTTGGCTATTTCACCAAGTTCATCAAAATAATCAAGCAAATTGTCCTTGGCCAGTTGATCTTTGGGTTCGTCTTGATTGATGCCGTTTTCTACCCTTTTAAAGGTTTCGGTTTTATCATCCCTTAATTCGGGAAAAAGCCAATTTTCCGGAAAAAGGAAGACTTCGCGATTGGCTTGCCAAACACGGTAATTTTTCATCCATTCCCAGCGCTGGCGGTCATTTGCATCGAGTGTGACGGTCTCTAAATTTAAAAGACAGCGCTGGACAAAAAGCTGGACCGCCGCCGTGGCCTGGACCAGGCGGCTGGTCAACATATGGGGCGACATCTTGGTAT
>JBJKPO010000092.1:0-2355 GCA_046706235.1 Bacillota bacterium
GATTTACTAAAGAGGAATTGCATAATCAATATTTCAACCGTTTGTTTCATCCTGACGATCCTAAATTAGGAAATTGTTTTTTCTTTGACATGGTTTTAAGCGAACGCGAGCAATATCAGTTGGAAAAACGTTTTATTGGCAAAGACGGCCTGGTGATGTGGGCGCGTTTAACGGTATCCTTGATAAAAGAAGACGGAATGGAGTCGCAATTTTTAGTGGTGATGATTGAGGATATTACCAAGCTTAAACAAGTGGAGGAAGCTTTAATCGCTGAGAAGAAAAGACTGGCAATTACTTTATGTTCAATTGGAGATGGGGTCATTGTTACCGATATTAACGGAAGTATTGTTTTAATGAATAAAACAGCCGAAGAACTGACCGGATGGGAACAGGATGAGGCGGCCGGTAAACCGGTAACCGAAATTTTTTGTGTCATTGATGATAAAACCGGTGAATCATACCAAAACCCGGTAATAAATGTACTGCAAAGCGGTAATGTATCTATTGCCGAAAATATAGTTTTAATTTCACGGGATAGAGTTGAACGCTATTTATCGTTTAGTATCGCGCCAATTCGGAATTCAATGGGAGTTTATTCCGGTACCATTTTAGTGTTTCGGGACACCACTGAAAAACGAAAAATGGAGGCGGAATTGATTAAAAGTCAAAAATACGAGTCGATGGCCATATTAGCCGATGGCGTGGCTCATGATTTTAATAATATTTTGGCGGGAATATTGGCAAATGTACAACTTGCGGAGGTTTTATTCGCAAACGGCAAAGACATTTCGAAAAACTTGAGCAAAATAGTGGAAGCCGTCAAACGGGCGGCTAATTTAACCAAACAATTGGTTGCGTTTGCCAAGGGGGGGATGTTGGAAAAAAAGACGATTTCAATTGTGGAGTTGGTAAAAGCCACAATCGATTTTATCTTGTGCGGTTCCAAAGTAAAAAGCAAGTATTTTTTCCCTGAAGATATTTGGCCGGTGGAAGCCGATGAGGGTCAATTAAGCCAGGTTATTTATAATTTAACTATAAATGCCGTTCAAGCGATGCCGGAAGGCGGGGAGATATGTGTTTCCGGCGAAAATACCGAGTTAGAAGTAGAGACGGCCTTACCCCTGCCAAAAGGGAAATATGTTAAAGTAACATTTGCGGATACCGGTGCCGGTATTTCCGAGGATTATTTATCTAAAATTTTTGATCCTTATTTCACAACCAAGGAAAAAGGAAGCGGGTTAGGACTGGCAATCTCATATTCAGTTGTAAAAAAGCATGGCGGTTATATTGGAGTTAAATCCATACCGGCAAAGGGTACTATTTTTTTTATTTATTTGCCGTCCCTGGGAAATATAACCGCAAATAACAAGGAAGAATTAGTATTACTAAACTCCGGTTAGATTAAACTCCGGAACATATTCCTCGGAAGCAGCATCCAGTTCTTGAATAAATCCGTTTTCCAAACCCAATTCAAATACTTTGGCGGTTACTTGATCGTATTCTTCTTGGGTAAGCTTACGGCTGATTTCCTTATGGTCTTTAGCATTGTGATATGGCAAATATTGCGACATAATACTGGTATAAACTCCATCAGGCAAATTATATTTGATCCACTCCAGGCATCGTAAGGAATCCTCCGATTTTCCGGGCATTACCAAGTGTCTGACCAATAATCCGGAAAGCATTAAACCACGTTTATCAAATACCGTGGGTCCGCATTGTCTGACCATTTCCTGGATTGCCACGCTGGCAACCGCGAAATAATTTGGAGCATCCGAATACTCCTTACCCAGTTCGGGGTTAATATATTTCAAATCGGGAATATAAATATTCACCAATCCCTCCAAAAGACGAAGGGTATCAACTTTTTCGTAGGCCGAGGTGTTATAAACCACGGGAACAGCCAGCCCCATTCCTTTGGCAATACGAATAGCCTGGGCAATTTGAGGCACATATGGGGCGGCGGTAATCAGGTTGATATTATGAGCTCCCATTGATTGAAGCAATAGAAATTTTTGGGCCAGCGCGGGCACGGGAACTTCTTTGCCGAACCCCTGATGGCTAATCCGGTAATTTTGGCAAAAACAACATTTAAGATTGCAATTACTAAAAAAAACCGCTCCCGAACCTTTTTCGCCGCTAATTGGCGGTTCTTCCCAGGCGTGCAACGCAATGCGGGCAATTTTAGGTTGAAGTCCGGCACTACAATAACCTAACTGACCCTGGGTGCGGTTCACATGGCAATTACGCGGACATAATTCACAATCCGACAACAATTTCTCGACCGCATTGAGTTCCATCAATTCCATATACCAATCACTCCAGCCCTACCAATCTGCTTTATCTATCATTATA
>JBJKPO010000093.1:0-2740 GCA_046706235.1 Bacillota bacterium
GAAGTATATTGCTTAAAACTATTCTGCCAAATCAAGGGGTGCAACTCCCCTTGCCATCCGGAATCGACATCGCTAACACCGCGCGTCAATGCGGAAGATGGGATGAGTATTAAGACTCCACTATGCGTTTGAGATCTGCCGGTCAAGAGCGTATAAAGCGTGGTGAAGACGTAACCTGAAAAGCCTAAACCTTCGGGCACGGCTAAACATATAGTGCGGGAGCACGGCTAAAGTGAATTCCTGAACATGCATCGTAAAGCTTCGTCAGGCAGCGCCGGCGAAAGTCGGAAGAACAGAAGGTTCGGTAATATCCCTGCTAGGTGACATTACCGATTGCAGCCTGAAATGACTGCAAAAAGCTTGGTAAAACATAAAAAAGGTTAGAACGACTTTAAAATTGATTATAGGGAGGAGTTTATATGCTGAATATTTTTGTAAGTTATAGCCATAAAGACAAAATTTGGCTCGAAATGCTTAAAATACATCTAAAACCTATAGAATTTGCAGGGCTTATATCAGTGTGGGATGACACAAAAATTTCCCCAGATGAATTAAAAGAGAAATCAGCGCGCCGGTTAGACGGATTCACCACAAAGAAAAGGGCGATAAAATAGAGATTTGATTTCAATTTTTATCGATAGACTGTCAATAGACTGTCAAAATAAAAAATCGACGTTTTCATCAAACGTCGAAACCCTTGTCATTTCTGGCGCGCCCGGACGGGCTCGAACCGCCGACCTACAGATTCGAAGTCTGCCACTCTATCCAACTGAGCTACGGGCGCGAATACTTTTATTAATCTATTATATAGTTTTGACAACAAAATTACAACAATCAACTTTTACCTGATATTCTTCTCAGGTCAAGTAAGCGCTGAACAATTGCTCAAACTCCTCCAGGGCATCTTCATTTATTGAAAAAATGACTGAATTGGCGAAACAATCCAAAATAACCACGGCGTTGATGCTGGCGTCCTCGACCCGAAAGTGCTGCAGCCTTTCACAGAAATGGTTATTCACCACCCGGATATCGTCATAGATCTTTACCAGGTTGGTCAGGTTCAAATCCAGCCGGCGCCCTTTCTTGTTTAAGAAAAACTGGGCCATCAAATACATGGAAATGGCCCGGTATCTGGTTTCCTCGTCGGAGGCGAACGGTAAATGAAACCGGACCATCGGTTTCAGTTTCTCCATGATCGGGCACCCGGTGGTAACCATATAGATGCCCATAATCGAACTCAAGCCGCTTTGAATCGTGGTGGTTTTGACATATTTACGCTCCCTGGTTTCAATCTCGACATCGACCGTTTCCTGGGAGTTGGCTCCTTTAAAAAACTCAATCAAGTCAGTCATATTTAACGCAATGGGACAATACTGATACTGTTTTTCATTAAGCGTGCACCTGGGGCAACGGTGAAAACTGATCTCCGCCCAATCGTATGTCTTTTTAACGCCCCTGGGAATCAGATGCAAACTCTTGCGGTCAAGTTCGACTAAGAACTCTTTTTGTTCCCCGTTGCTGAAAATAAACCGATAATTAATACTAATAATATCATTGCCGTTAATTTTACTCAATTATATTCCTCCTAATCAATTCATAAAATCCGTCTATAATAAGCGATGTTATCAATCCTTTCGCATTTTCTTTCAAATTATTCACAAAGTCTTAGCAATTTATATCAATTTTTGAATATCATATTGCAATGTCCCATATATGATTATCCCAAAAGTTTGCCAATAAAGCAAACTTTTTTATAATAATCAGTTGAATTATTAATTAAAAATAAAACCAAAGGAGACTTATTATTATGGGATTAAAAGGTGAATATTATGATAATATCAATTTTACCAATATTAAAATGGTACAAACCGATACTACCATTAATTTTGACTGGGGCGCCGGCCCCCCTCATGCGTTAATTGGTCCGGATGCTTTTTCAGTCCGCTGGAGTGGAAAGGTTCAGCCGTTATATAGTGAAACTTATACATTTTACACTTTATCCGATGATGGGGTGCGGTTATGGGTGAACGGACAATTAATTATCGATAACTGGACTAATCATGCCGCCACTGAAAACAGCGGGACTATCGCTTTGACCGCCGGTGAAAAATACGACATCCGCATGGATTATTACGAAAATGGCGGCAACGCGGCTGCCAAACTTTCCTGGTCCAGCGCGCACCAAGCCAAACAGATTATTCCGGACTCGCGACTCTTTTTAACGGAACCGGGCACGGGCTTAAAGAGTGAGTATTATGACAATATCGATCTTACCAACTTAAAGCTGACGCGAGTTGACCCCATAGTGAATTTTAACTGGGAACTCGGCGTTCCGGATCCCGCGATAGGAACCGACTCCTTTTCAGTCCGTTGGACCGGAATAGTTGTGCCGCGTTATACCGAAACCTATACTTTTTATACGGTATCCGATGACGGGGTGCGGTTATGGGTGAACGGGCAATTAATCATCAACAACTGGACCGATCACAGCTCAATTGAAAACAGCGGAACCATTGCCTTGACAGCCGGACAAAAATACGATATCAAACTGGAATTCTATGATAATAATCAAATGGCCATCATTAGACTCTCCTGGTCCAGCCCAAACCAGGCCAAGGAGGTCATTCCCCAGAGTTGTCTGTATCGGGGAATTAACGTAGAAACAAAGGTCGATATTTCCATGGCGGCCTTAACTTCAACTCAGGCGGATATTGGTAACGCAAGTAACTGTTTTGATGGA
>JBJKPO010000094.1:0-6077 GCA_046706235.1 Bacillota bacterium
CCCTTAATCAAAATACCAAGAATGGTATTTTGATTAAGGGAGCCAACTTCCTGGACGCCCTGGCCGAATTGGATACGGTGGTCTTTGACAAGACCGGGACTTTAACCAAAGGGGTCTTCCGGGTCACTGAAATTGTCCCGAAGAATGGCTTTGCCAAGGAAGAAGTCTTAGCGGCGGCAGCCGGCGCGGAAATGTACAGTAACCATCCGATTGCCCAATCGATCCGGGCGGCGGCGGAAAGTAACGGTATGAATGTTTCCGGGTATGAGGTAACGGATTACCGGGAGGTTCCCGCTCATGGGATCAGCGCCATAGTAAAAGGACGAAAGGTTTTAGCCGGAAACGACCGCTTGTTGCACCGGGAAGAGATTGTTCATGAGGATTGCGACGTTACCGGCACCAGCGTGTATGTGGCCATTGACGAAATTTACGCCGGATATGTGGTAATCTCCGATGAAATAAAAACGGACGCCAGGGAAACAATCACCGGACTAAAACGGCTGGGTATCCGAAAAACGGTGATGCTCACCGGAGATGAACAGTCCGTGGCGGAACGGGTAAGCAAGGAACTTGGCCTGGATGATTTTTACGCGGAGCTTTTGCCGGAGGACAAAGTCGTTAAACTGGAGGAACTGGAAGCCGGATTAACTAACCGGCGCAAGCAAAAATTAGCCTTTGCCGGAGATGGTGTCAATGATGCGCCGGTAATTGCCAGGGCAGATATCGGAGTAGCCATGGGCGGTCTGGGCAGTGACGCCGCGATTGAAGCCGCCGATGTGGTGTTAATGGAAGACGCCCCTTCGAAACTGGCCAAAGCGGTGGAAATTGCCCGCCGGACCGGCCGGATTATCAGGCAAAATATTTATCTGGCGTTAGGGGTCAAGGTGTTTTTCATTTTGCTGGGAACTTTCGGGGTAGCCGGTATCTGGGAAGCCGTTTTTGCCGATGTGGGAGTAACGGTGTTGGCGGTATTTAACGCCAGTAGGACATTACAGTATAAATCGTTTTAGATTCACATCCGGTCTATTTTTTATCAAAAAATCCGCAATTCCGGTTGGTACTTCCCTTGAAATATCTTATCAAACCGCCGGGCCTTCGGCAATTAATCCCGGATTGCAGTCTACGGCATTTAAGACATTGAGCGATGTGTATTTTCAGATAAGATCCGGTTATGGATTCAGGAATCTGGATATCGAGATAATAGCGGTGATTTCGATATTGAAACCAGTATTTGTCTTTTATTTTATAGATCTTTCGAAATTCATGCCTGATAAATATCCTGGCCGGAATCCCGTCAATAAGTTCCACAATTGCGTCCAATCGAAAAACTTCCCCGGTTTCATGGTAAATTTTCATTTAGCCCGGCTCCCGTTGCGTCGTTAGCTGATACTGACATTTATTATCAAGAATTTTTTGATGATTTCGGCCTCGGCGTAGACAATCCCCTTTCAGGGGAACGTTTACAATTTCGATATACCCTAATTCGCTTGCCAGGTGGAAATCCGTGACAATCTGCGAATGGGAACGGTTAACAACCTTGCTGATAACGGTTACATATCCTTTTAACGTCACGGGTTCCCCGTTTTTTTCACATCCTTTCCATATATTGGAGCTAAATAGCCGTTTGGTAACTTCCTGGGCATTTTCAACCGAACTGTGATAATCTTGTTCCTCATTAATTAGGTGAGCCGGTTCCTGATTGATTTTCAACCTTTCCGGCGCCAAATGGAAGATGTCCTCAATATACTCAAGGTAATCAGCATACTCAGCCACGATACTGTTAAAGCCCAGCCGGGTCGATATTAAATAAACCGGCTTATTGTCCGCTTTAATCGCCTTCAATAATGGGATCATGTCGCGATCGCTGGAGACTATCACGAATACTTTGATATGGGGAGATTTGGTAAGTGCAAGCAAAGCATCAACGGTTAATTGGAGATCACTGCAGTTCTTGGTCCCGTTGGCGCTATGCCGGGTCTGGATCCCGAATTTTTGAATCGCGGTTTGAATCCCACCGTTGAACGACATTCTTTCAAAATTGCAATATGCGATACAGTCGATAATATTGAGATTAGCGTCTTTTTTAAGCCGGTTTAGGATCACCGGGAAAAAATCAAGGGCCATCGGATCGGTCCCATATCTCTGTAAAAGCGCCCAGATATTTTCATAGTCAATATAAACGTTTGTAAATAAATTGTCTTTAAGGTGTATTAGTTCGATCATATGTAATCACTACCTTTTGGTGGAGTATTGGTTACTGCTGATGTTGTTATTTCAAACAATTATCGTCGCAAGTTTTATTTTACGTATAAAGCAAATTATCGTAAAGCAATCAATCGTCATTAAAAATAAATAAAAAATGACCTTCCGGTCATTTCCGATACAGTAACTGGTATTATTCCCAGATATATAAAATATAAAAGTGAATTAACTTTTTTCAATCAATTTATTGGCGACGGCAAACCGCGCCAGTTCCTCCCGGTCCTTTACCTTGAACCGGCGGAACAAATCAGTGAGAATGTTTTTGATGGTGCCTTCCACATAATAGGTATCATCGGCGATCTGCTGATTCGTCTTACCCGCGACCACGCCTTCAAGGATCTTTTTTTCGCGGGGCGAAAGCGGATACCGGGCTGGTTGTAAACCCGGTTCGGATTCAATTTGGCCGGTTGCCGGGTTACCGGCTTGGTCAATCGCCGCATCTTTAATGTTGCGTAATCGTGTGACAAAATCATCGAAAATATCATTATACATTAGCGATTTTAAAGCGGTTTCAATATTTTTAGCGCTGGTTAACTCCTTTACTTTTTTGTATAGCCGGTCTTTTTCTTCCTCTATCTGGAGCTTTTCAGCTTCCAATTTGGCTTTTTCAGCCTGGAGCCTGGCTTGTTCTTTTTTAAGCTTATTTTTTTCTTCCTCCAGCCCGGATATTTGCAATTCATGTTTTTTCTGCAACACATTCACCAATCGAAAATGACCTAATATGGTTGCGATCACCATAACCCATAGGAAAACTAAAAATAAAAAAATATATTGATAACCCCTTATTAAACTTATGTAAAGTACTATTGATGCGATAAAACTTGCGGAATACATTGCAAAATAGATTATAAACGCTGTAAAGTCTATATGATCCGGTTTCGGGCCAATAGGAGGTAGTATGGGATTCTTAAGTTTTGGTATTATGTTGGGTAGTATAACTAAGGCCAGTAATGGTCCTATTGTTTCAAATGCTGTATTTATTACATAACCCCAAGCTGATTGTAACAGGAAAGAAGTAACACCCGGGATAATGGAGCATAATACACCTTGAATTAAATCACCAATTGCAGTACATAAAAGGATCAATAAAGCTGCCCAACCAGCTCGAAGAAGTTGACTTTTTGTGGTTATCCATAATAAAAAAGCTACTAATATTGGCATTCCTATTCCTGCCACCGGTAAGGGAAGTAATTGTTTTGACCAAAAACTATAAATCGAACCAATTAAAATTAAGGGAATTGTTTTTTGGCTATTAACTTTTACATTTAATATTAAGAATCCCAACTTAAGAACAGTAAACCAGGCAAGTAAATAAGCGATACTGATACAGAAGAGGGCACCAAATAACTGTTTATCAAGGATTTCTAAAAATACCTGGCGAGTCACTCGTTTTATCACCTCTAGTTCGGACACTAACAAAACAAACTTTAAACCCATCACTTTATAATAATCATGACTATATTTTAACATTATGTAAAATTTTCAGTCAAGATGGTTTGCGGAATAACGTTAATTTTTAGCATAATTCGATCAATGTTTTGAAATTTAAAAAAAGAAGACCGAATATTTAAGTGAGGCAATAGTGGGGCGGATTAAAAAATATCGCCTAAGCAGCGATATTTTTGAAAAATTTTTCAAATAAATATTTTATTTTTGGGGCCGTTGCGGCATCTCAGGTTGGTAACCCCACCAGAAACAAGCCCCACAAGTGGAAGCCAGACCAAAAAATACCAACAAGGAAATCACTAGAGAGGCGGCGAATTTCTTCATGTTACCCCTTCCTTCGGTTAATTGTAAATTTTAGGTTAACGTTTTAACCCATTCAATTTTACCATAAAAATTTTAAAAATGCAAATACTAACATTATTGGCTAAATCTGTTAATTTTTAATGGAATATAATGTAATTTGGTAAACTTATCTAATTTTTCCTTGCAATATGCGGCTAATACTACTTTAGATTTAATTAAGTGTTACTAAAAAATGGCTTTGTATGAGGAACTATGGTTTACCATGGTTTTTGTTACTTTTGAACCGGTAATTTATTTTTAAATTTCCCCTATTGATTTATATTATAAATAGGTTTATACTATAAACTAGTAAATAGTAATAATGTACACGGAGGCAGTTATGGAAAAAGAGGATCTCAACTTAAACGAACTGGTTGAAAATATCCGGCGGATTAAAGGCGCTATCAAACAAAACTCCTATACGTTTCAACAACTAATTTACCGGCCGATGATGAAGTTCATCCTGTTTATCGGCGGTTTGACGAGCTTATTCGTGCCGTTTTTCTATTATTGCCTGATGAAACGGTATATCACCTATGAGGCGATACCGTTTGAAATCCGGCTTTCACTTATTATCAGTGTTATTATCGGGCTTGCGGTGATTTCTCTAGGAAAATTGATATTATATCGTCAAGCGCGTCATATAACTCCTGATAATTCCTGGGGTAAAACTTTCATCCGGTTGATCTCACGGCAAGCATTGTTTATCTATCCGGTATTATTGAGCAGTATTATCTTTTTGGCGGTTTTTTTCATGATGCGGCAGGATTATCACTTGATTGTTCCAACGCTCGCCGTCGGAATGGGCATCTGTTTCAGTGTAATCGGATCATTTATTTCCTTGCCGGAGTTTTTTATCTTCGGAAGCTATCTTTGGATTTTAGGTACGCTATCGGTTCCATTCATCGTGAAAGCTCCGCTTACCTCGCTGCTCTGGGTGTCCGGAATATTCGGGTTGGGAATGCTGGTTTTCGCTTTTTATCTGACCTTTTTTTATCCGTCGGAGAAGGAGCGTTAAAATGGCAAATGAAGAAGGGTTTCCAAGGCAGGAATTTAATAAAATCATTCACGAACCGGCCCGGCTGCTAATCTTAACCTTTTTGGCCAGCAGCCCGGAGAAGGAACAGAGTTTCACCGAACTGCGGGATCATTTGCAAATGACGGCCGGTAATCTTTCGATTCAACTAAAAAATTTACAGGACGCCGGATTTGTCGATATCCAAAAGCGGTTTGACGATGGTAAACCGCTGACCACGGCGGCCATCACCGAGAATGGCGTCAATACTTTAATAGATTATTTTGAAGCCATGGAAAAGCTGATTATGTCCGTAAAGCAGGAACAATCAAAGTAAGTACGAAATGAAAACAAACGGAGGGGGAATCACTGATGGAGCTTTTACGGTTGACACGGGTAAGTAAACGGTATACCAAGGGAAAAGTCGATGTGAACGCTTTGAGCGGAGTGGATCTAAATATTGAAAAAGGAGAATTTCTGGCGGTGGTCGGTCCGTCGGGAAGCGGAAAAACTACTTTATTGAATATCATCGGGTGTTTGGATACCGCTACCGCGGGAGATATCCGTTATAATGGCGAAGACCTGGGAACCATGAGCGAAAAAGAACTCTCCAACTACCGCAAGGAAAATATCGGGTTTGTTTTTCAATCTTATAACCTAATCCCGGTGCTGACAGTCCGGGAGAACGTCGAATTGCCGCTGGTGATTGACAAAAAGATTCCGGTGGCGGAAATTAGGAATCGTGTCGAAAAAATTATAACGGATGTCGGGCTGGGGGATAAATTGGACCGTCTTCCCGGTGAACTCTCGGGCGGACAGGAACAGCGGGTTTCCATCGCCCGGGCCTTGGTGAAAGAGCCGTTGCTGGTTTTAGCGGATGAACCGACCGCCAATCTCGACTCCAAGACCGCAGAAGAAATTATCGAACTGATGCAGCGGATGAATAAGGAAAAGAGAACCACCTTTGTGTTTTCGACTCACGATGCGCTGGTCCAGCGGTATGCGGCGCGGA
>JBJKPO010000095.1:0-2804 GCA_046706235.1 Bacillota bacterium
CTTTAAAAGCCGCCACGCGATGATAAGGTATCCCTTGAGACTTGCCCAGTTCTTCTCCGAGTTGAATATATCCAAATCCGGTTTCCGGTCTGGTCGGCCACATGCCGTAAATGACCCCCGGTGTTGCCGCCGCCGCGTAATCAATTCCCGCTTCCAAGATCCGTTTCATTTCAGCCGGGTCTTCAACATGTGAATCGCTTGGTAAAATCGCAATGACCGGATCTTCCAACGGATAATGGCGCTCAATATAGGCCGCCGCCAACCCGACACAAGGGGCCGTATTCCGGCCTTCCGGCTCAATTAAAATGTTCCGTTCCGGGATCATCGGCAGTTGCTTTTGAACCGCCTGAAAATAACTATTATTGATCACGATGTAAATCCGTTCGTATTCGGTTACTTCGTGGGCTCGCGTCACGGATTCCTGAAGCAGGGATCGCTCCCCAATAATATTTAAAAGCTGCTTGGGATAATTATGGCGGCTCCGCGGCCAGAACCGCTCGCCGCGCCCTCCCGCCATAATTACGATCACCGGTTTTACCATGAACGATACTCCTTTTTGAGAGGCGAGAGGTGGGAAATGTAATAGGGAAGATTACATATTACAAATTCCAGATTGCATATAAAATTCTGATATAGCTTTTTAATTCTCAACTCTCAACTCTACGTTAAATTGAATATACCAAAAATCGAATCGATAATCAACTTATGTTTATATAATTATCCGTAAAAAGTTTGTTTAAAAAACAAACTCTACCGGATAATTTTAAATTGTAGCTACGCAACAATATGATATAATTATATTCAAACATCCAAAGGAGCCGTTTATGACCAATCTCGAACATCAAGCCTCGAAAGGCTTTCTAATTTACCGGATCCTCGATCGGGCCGGTTGGTTGATAACCTTTGCCACGATCCCGTTCGGCAGTTGCCTGCTCGGGTTTCCGGTCCTGCTTGTGTCTCGTTTGATTGGGCTATTTACCAAAAAGAATCCGGATAACCCCGGTATTCACCCTCCGGTGGAAAAAGTTCCATTCGTATTGATTTGGACCAACCGGTCAATTTATTTGCTATTTATCATTATACTGCTAAGTTCCGTTCTTTCATCCAATCGGCTCTTTTCATTAACATGGGTCTTGGGATTCAGTTTATTATTTTACGTTTTTGTATTTGGCGCGCAGTCATTCGGACAACAGGCGTCCGGATTTCTTTCCGACAAATACCTCCCGTTTGCCGGGATCGGCGGCGGTATTGCCGCCGTTATTTCCATCATCCGTTATCTTATTGAACGCCCTGGCCGGGCTTCGGATTTATTTTGCGGATGGAACGGTTACGGTACCGTCTTAATTATGGTGACCGGTTTAACAATTGGCTATCTTTTTTGGCGCGGCGGCAAATACCGCTACCTGGCTATTCCATTTTTGGGGATCATTTTGCCGGTTTTATTTTTAACCAGATCCCGCGGAGCCTGGTTCGGATTTTTAGCGATGCTCGCCGGTTTTACATTATTTAACCGCAAATTATGGATCATCTTACTGATAATCATTATCATTACACTTGCCGTCTTCGCGGGCTTTCCTTCGTTGGGCCATCGTCTCCTTTCCTCATTTTCCACCCAGGAAAATATTTCCCGGATTTTTATCTGGAAAGCGACGTTGAACATGATCAAGGATCACCCGGTGATCGGAATTGGGACCGGGATGTTCTTTGCGACATATCCCCGATATCTGCTCCCCGGCGCCCCGGAGAAAGAAGACTCTTACGCCCACAATATCTTTTTGGAGGTGGCCGCTGAGTTTGGCCTAATTGGTTTGATTGTTTTTATCATTATGCTATTTGGGGTATTATCCATGAGTTTTTCGCTGGCCCGAACCGGCAACCCGTTTTACCAGGGAATTTTTACGGTATTCATCGGCGTATTGGTTCATCAGCAGGTGGATATTCCGATCTGGAGCATCGATATCGGAGGAATCTTCTGGATGTTGGTGGGGTTGACAATGGGGATGTATCGGTACGAATTTACGAAAAAACCTGAAACCGGAAAAAATACTTGATTTCGTTGCTTTGAACCAGCGTATTCAATACCCATCGCAATAAATTATTAATTCCCAATCTTCTGAATGAGCTTTTTTATCTGCCCATTTATCTCCAACACTACGACCGCCAAAATCAGTTATAGCTATTATATAAATAACGGCAACAATTAACCCAACTCCGATTGCAATTTCTCCCACACTAGTTGCCAATGATATTCCGATCCCAAGTCCCTCTGAAACCCCCAGACCCCAAGATAATGCTGCTGCATTATGGCCATCTGCATCAGTCTTGGTTATCGGATAATTACAGCAATACCCAAATCGATTATATTCCTGTGAATTATTAAAACCTATATTTAAAACATCATTTAGCGTTAACTTATGTAATAAAATCCTCTCATCATTCGGCCAATTAGTATATGTATCCGCAGTAATAAACCTCCCAATCTCCGGGTCATAAAACCTCGCGCCGAAATAATACAACCCCGTCCCCGGATCTTGCATCTTATCGGTAAACATCGAGTCCGTCCCATTCCCGCTGCTTCCGGTTACCTGTCCCCAAGCGTTATAGCTAATGGTTGAATCAACCGAACCATCCTGCTTGGTAATAATCCGCGTCGCCCCCAAATGATCCTTATGATAATACTTCGCCACTCCATTAGATTCTTCGGCAACCGCCTGTTTTCCAGCATAGATATAATAAGTATATTTAGCATCAACGGACGAATATTCAATCAACGGATCATTTCCATTATACACGAAATAGGTCGT
>JBJKPO010000096.1:0-3769 GCA_046706235.1 Bacillota bacterium
AGCTTGAACCGGTTAAAATTACGCTGGAATCAAATCATCTGAAACGGTTACTGGATGGGCAACTACAATGTTCATCAATTATCGACGCCAGGGGAAATCCGTCAATTTATTGGTATCACCTGATGTATAACTATTCAGGCAATATCTATTACATTGAAGCGCAAGATGTGGCTTTTATCGGGGGTTATGATGGTGATACCGCGGATATTTACGATATCTTAGCGGTAAACCATATTTCGTTTGAAGAGATTAAAAGTTATCTGCTAAAAGACTCGACCCAACACGTCCGGTTTCATTTTACACCGGACTGGCTGGATGTAAATTATAATGCTAATGTTATTCCAAATAATGATCTGTATGTGAAAGGAGAATTTTTACCGGATATGGATCGTTGTAAGTTCCCGGCAACTGGAATAACATAACCAACGAAACACGGAAATTTTTCCCGGAAATAGCGGTTAACTGACCGGCAATTGACGGTTATGATGATTGGCGGAAGGAATAGCGGCGGCTTCGGAGAATAAAGCGGATATTGTTTTTTTTTCACCAAATGATTGATTTTACCGATATGTTAAGCCGGTGGCAAAAGAAGTCCATTAATGAAAACAGCTCGATAATCTAATTATTGTTTGTAAAACAACAACCGGAAAGAAAAATCAAATGAAAAAAAAATACCGGATTATCATAAACCTATTACTGTTACTATTAATAATAACGTCTGGAACCGGGCGTTTTTCAATCAACGCCGGTGATGCGCCCCGGCCGGAAGTAAGGGCCTTCTGGGTTGATGCTTTCCATGACGGAATTAAGACGCCCGATCAGATTGACAAGCTTATTCAAGACTCGGTAACCGCCAATATCAATACTTTAATTGTTCAAGTGCGGCGTCGGGGAGACGCTTATTATAACAAAATCATTGAGCCTCGCACGGAGGATCCCGACCTTCAGCCGGAATTTGACGCTTTACAATATTTGATCGAGAAAGCGCATGCCGAAAAAATCGAAGTGCATGCCTGGTTAAATACCTTGGTGGCTTGGAATAGTTCTCAACCTCCCGCCGATCCGCGCCATGTTTGGAACCTGCATGGCCCTGACGCCGTGGGCAGCGCCAACTGGATTTCTTATTACCGTACCTATAATCCGAAAAAAAAACAATGGTCAAAGAAATTGCAGTCTTCTTTTTATCTTGATCCGGGGCATCCGAATGTCCTGGACTATACCGCTTCCGTATATTTAAATCTGGTAAAAAATTATGACGTTGAGGGAATTCATTTGGATTATTCGCGTTATGCCGGGTTGGGGTGGGGTTATAATCCCACCAGCGTCGCCCGTTATAATGCGCAATATGGAACCAGCGGCCTGCCGGAGCCGGACGATCCGCGCTGGAAACAATGGCAGCGCGAGCAAACCGCCGGTTTGGTGCGGAAAATATATTTAGAAGCCATTGCAATCAAACCAAATCTAAAAGTTTCTTCCGCCGTGATTACCTGGGGCGAAGGACCGGTTGCCGAGGGCGATTGGGAAAAATCACGGGCGTATTCCGAACTTGCTCAGGACTGGCGCGGATGGCTGATGGAAGGCATCATCGATATGGTAATGCCGATGAATTATTTTTGTGAATGGAAAACCGAGCAGCAATTACATTTCAATCAATGGATTGAATGGGAAAAAGACCATCAATACGGCCGGCAGATCGTTATCGGTCCCGGTATTTTCGCGCAGTATTTTGAACAATCGTTGGACCAGATTCGGCGGTCCCAGATGCCGTCAACTAGTGGAAATTACGCGGCCGGTGTCTCGTTGTATGCTTATGGTGAAAACAACCTTTACAATCGGGATGATTTTAAAACAACGGCCTTGGCTAAAATTTTGCCGAGACAACCGCACGTATATATGCCGGATACTAATAATTGGCTGTTCTCCTTACTTTCGCGGGAAGGCGGGTATTTGGATCCGGTGTTGCATACTTATATTACCACCCACCCGGTCTTTCCGGCCCCGGCGGTCATTCCGGACATGCCCTGGAAATCTTCCCCGGCAAACGGATACTTGATGGGTACGGTGACTGATTCCGCCGGTAAAAGTTGCGATCATTTAAAAGTAAGAGTGGATGGCATAATTAATCCGGGTTCCGACAATATCACCCCTGACAATACCCGGATTCAACGTACGGTTTATACCGATGGAAACGGCTGGTTCGGCCTGGCAGAACTTCCGCCCGGAGATTATCATGTTTGGATTGACCAAAAGGACTTCCCGGAGCAAGAAGAGCTTAATATCCGGATTAAACCCGGTTTGGTTTCCAAAGTTGATTTGGGACAGCCTACCCAAAATGGATAAATAATGCAGATAAACAAAAATAACGAACTTTGAGGTTTACTATGAAAAACTCCATTGTTGTATCAGCAATAGTATTATTATTTTTGAGTTGCTTCCGGTTCGCGGCTATTGCAAACCAGGAATCCGCCAATCCGGCATCACCGGTTAAACCCGCCGTTTCGACCGCTGGTTCTGTTACCATTACCTCTTCAACAGCTATTTTATCCAATCCGATCCGGATTGTAGTGCCGGTTGAAAATGCTCATTTGCCGGGAATCCCGGCTACTTATGTTTGCGGATCGGCGCCGCCGGACGGTAAGCTATCAATTAACGGCTTATCGGTACCGGTACACTCGGATGGAGGGTTTCTGGCGATGGTGGATTTATCGCCCGGTGAATTTCAGATAACGGCTGAACTACAACTCGACGGAGTTACATATAATTTTACCCGCGAGATATTTGTAGCCGGGCCGGTTCAGCCTTCGTCCGTTACGCCGCTTTCGATTGACTATGTAATTCCCAAAGATGATCAGGAGTTGCTTCCCGGCGATTGGGTCGATATCGTCTGTAAAGGGAGCCCGGGCATGAAAGCCAGTTTCACGGTGAAAGGCGTAAGAAAGAGATTTCCGATGATTGAGTCCGAAACCGCGCCCGGTGGTATTTATCATGGAGTATACCGGGTAGGGAACAAGGACCGGCTTAACAAATCCCGTATTAAAGTAACCCTGATCAATAATCACGGTAAACGAATATCGAAAGAAACGGAAGGCGTCCTTTCGCTGTTTCCTGGAAACACTGCAGTAATGGTGGAAACCGTTTCCCCGGATACGGTGCTTCGCGCCGGACCAGGATTAACGCCGGGTGATAAAGCGGGATACCTGATGTTTCCACCAGAGGGTACCGTATTGCGGTTAACAGGGAGAAAAGGCGCCGAATACCGGATTGGTTTAACAAAAACTAAAATGGTATGGGTCGACGTAAGTCAGGTGAAACCGCTTCCGCAAGGAACTCTCCCAACGTATATTGTCGGGGGAAGGTTTACCATAAGCGCAAATGATCGTTCCACCATGATTCTTCTTCCATTGACGCGAAAAATTCCTTTTAAAATCGATCCGGATGTTGAAGGGAAATATATCGACATATCATTTTACGAAGCATATTCCAATACGGATTGGATTAATAACGCCGCCGCCGGTGTCATAAAAAGTATAAATTGGTTTCAGGATGACGAAGCGACATACCCGTTGCGGATTAACACCATTCCCAACTCCTGGTGGGGTTACGATGCCCGCTATGAAGAAAAACAATTTGTGTTTGAATTAAGAACGCCGCCACCGATGGCCGCCGGTGGTTCTCCACTGGAGGGGCTTACTATCGCCGTTGATGCCGGTCATTCACCTGATAGCGGGGCAATCGGTGCCACCGGCTATCTTGAAAAAGACGCTAATCT
>JBJKPO010000097.1:0-12386 GCA_046706235.1 Bacillota bacterium
TATATGCATAGAATAAAAAGCTCGATAGGCTTACCCGAAGCAGGCTTGTCAGGGAGTGCGCTAGTTAGCGTTACTCCCTTTTGTATGTGAAAATTAAGAAGCTATTGAAAACAAACTTTCAAGTTCATTTTGCAACAGCCCCTTTTTGACGTTTTTATTAAACTTAAACTTGTGGGTGAGTTCACGCCGGCGCCGCTACCGGTTGGGCATAATCCGGCCGGAAAATTTCATAATTCAGATTCGGAAAGATATTGTCTTTGCTTTCGATTTCACCGAGATAAACGGAATCGAGCCGGTTGTATTTGATTTGGTCATAGAGATTGTTAAACCGGTTGAGATGGGTCTTGGTACGGCGGACGGCATAATCCACCATGGTGCCGGTTTTCATGATGAAGGCCCAATCGCTGCTGTGCAGTAACAATAGCTCTCTGGTTGCCTGGTTTAAAGCCCGGCGGAGATCGCCGCTTGCGTCAGGGAAGCGTTCAACCAACTCAAGCATCCGGTCCGCTGCTTTGTGAAGATGGCGATAGATCCAGTCGTTGCTGCCTTCCAGCCAAACTTCATTATAGCCTTTATAACCCCAACTGGACATGGATGGGGTTGAAACCTGATTTTTAGGATATATTTCCAAGTAATCGCTGGGAGTAATCAGTTTAATCGTATTTTGGTCATAGGTAATTTTTTTAATTAAAAATTCAAGCCACTGCGGTCCCTCAAACCACCAATGGCCGAATAATTCGGCGTCATACGGGGCGACCAGGATTGGTTTGCGGTCGATAATAGACGATATGTATTCGATTTGTTTTTCCCGGTTAAACATGAAATTACCAGCGTGAACCGCTGTTCTTTCGCGGGCGATCCAAGGATTATAAGGCTGTTTATCCAATGTTCTCCCGGTTATTTGATAATATTTAATCCCGGTGGCAACCCTTATTCCACTTGACGGTAAATATGGTTTCAAATACTCGTAGTCCAAGTCAAAACCGATATCCCGGTAAAATTCCCGGTAGACATAATCGCCGGGATTTCCTTCATCAGCGCTCCATACTTGCTTGGAAGATTCCAAATCCCTTCCAAAAGCGGCAACCCCCGATTGGCAATAGATTGGTGCAAAAACGCCATATTTGGGCCGGGGTGAGGCATGTAATACTCCGTGCGCGTCGGTAAAGAAATAGCGAATTCCTTCACTACGTAAAATATTATCGATCCCGGGCTGGTAACCACATTCAGGAAGCCAAATACCCCGCGGTTTTTTCCCAATAATTTCTTTATGAAATTGAACCGCATATCTTAATTGGGCTTGAACCATAGCCTTATTTAGTATTAAAGGAAGATAACCATGAGTGGCCCCACAGGTAATTATTTCCACGTTGCCGGTTTGTTCGATTTCTTTAAAAGCCAAGGTTAAATCGCAATGGTATTTTTCAGCAAAAAAGTAATGGCAGAACCGGAAATGATCCCGGTACATTATGGCCAGATCATTAAATTGCGGCAGCCATCGAGTACGTTCCACTTCTTTTTCGGCAAGTTCGATTAATTTTTCTATTTTTAACAAGTAGCGTTGTTGCAGTAAGGTATCCTTAAACATTGTCAACAAAGGTGGTGACATGCTTAATGTGATTCGAAACCTAATCCCCGCTTCAATAAGGTTTTGAAAAATCCTTAATAAAGGAATATAAGTCTCGGTAACCGCCTCATAAAACCAGTCCTCTTCTAAAAATTCCGGAAATTCCGGATGACGCACGAAAGGAAGATGCGCATGCAGGACTAAAGCCAGGAACCCTTTTTCCATATAGGTTTTCCTCCTAAGAAAATGAAAATGCTCCACCCCGGCAAGAAAAAATTTAATAATATTTGCTTGGCGTTGAATGTTCTTTTAGTTAACACAAAAAATATATAAACCGGGGTGGTGGTTGATACATAATATTTTTAACCGGATTTACCGTGAATTCTGCGGTTGATAACTAGTTTGTTTGGATACGGTTGGAGTGATGGTTATGGTCTCCAACCCATCGCTCGAAAGCGCCTCAACCGGTATATTTTGAGTGCCGTCCGGCAAAGCAAATCTGAGCGTAAATGTGCCGTCCGGTCTTATACTGATCGGTTCGCCCTGTACTTTAACGGTCGCATCAGGTTCAGTGGCGCCATAAACAATTAATTCCGTATTAAGAACAAACCAGAAATTTCGTTCCCGGGGTGGAAGCTTTGAGGGACTCGACATACTGCTGATCGCTTGAGAACCCATTTCCCGTTCCAGGCGTTTGATTAAAGATTCCACCAATTCTGCCGAACTGTTTCCAATTCCGCCGGCGGTTAAATGATAAAGTTTCCGGAAATCCTCTTCGATAATCATCCATTCTTCGTCGATTACGTCAGAAACATTATCCCGGGGCGTGGAGACAACATTCGAACGGGCAATGGTAAAAAAGGTACCGTTTTCCTGGATAAAGCCAAGGTCGACACAAAAAGTCCGGTTTGGACCCCCAACATGAATGTACCAGTTGTTTGCCCCATGGTTGATACTGATATCAAAAAAATAGTTGCTGTTTGAACCGTCGAAATTACAATTGGTGATATCATAAACTCGCAGGATTAGCGATAGTTCCTCCCAAGCAGTGACGGTTTTGGAGATAGAATTTCGGGTTTCCTCATTTATACTCCAATAAGAATATAACCAATAGGGGTCTCGAACCATTAACACAATCTGGGTATCATTGTAATCTTGAGGGATCTGCTGTTCCTCTTTTGTCAAGACTGCTACCCCGGTAAGATGTTCAGGTAATGGCGGTGGGTTATATAAGGATGCGTTCCCACTAAGAGTACATTCAAGATGTTGATATATCTCCTTTTCTTGTTCGGGAATGGCAGAAAATGGAGGATCAAGCAGTAAGATATGTTCGGTGAGTTCGCTTCGAGTTAGCTTTGAAATTCCTTTTAACCCTAATGATTTAGCGATCTCCGTTAACTGTAATTTCGTTTTTCCCGCCAATTCCTCTCGGGTCATTAATATCCCCCTTTCTTCGCGTGATGTGCGCGATAAAAACGCAACTCCCGCGACTCATATGTTTAATAGGCTTCTAATAATATTGCCGTAAATGCAAGCTTATATACCAATGTCTTCTTATAATTTTATCCAATCGAAACAAAATCGTTCAGATATTGATATTAAATTAAAATTAAAGAGCAACGGAGCGGGAAGGAAAATAGAGGTTGATCGCGAAAATAAAAAAAATAATTTAAGTTTATTCCTGGAGGGCATAGTGATGAAATCGGGTTTACAATGGATATTTTTACTTATTCTTTTTCTATTTATCCAAGTTATGGCTAATTCCCCGGAATACAAGATAGTCTATCGGGATGGCCAATTTTTAATGGAAAGTATCCACCAGATAATTTCGACCGATATAAATGACGATGGTATTCAGGAATTGATTATTACTGGTAAAAATTATACTACCCAAGAGGTTTTCATTTATTGGTCCGCTGTTAATCAGGAATTTCAACCGGAGATTAAATGGCAAAGTGATAACTTATTCGAAGAACGCAGTGTTTTATGGATTTGCGCCGGTAAATTTAATTCCGGTCCCAATCAGTTACTAGCAATCACTGCCAGGCGCCTATTTTTTTACCAATATGCCGAAGCCGGATTAACATTAGTAAAACAAGAAATGCATAATTTTACAAAGATTTTAGGTGTTACCGCCGGTGATGTAAACGGTGACGGATATGCCGAACTGATCATCGCCCGGATCGGAAAAATCACCAATAAATTTTATAACGGCACACTGCAAGTATGGCGGTTGAATGATGATAAGCCGGTGTTATTAGCTGAATCTGAATTAGTGGGAAATATCCGTAGTTTGACCGCGGGAGATCTCGATGGCGACGGTAAAAGTGAGATTATGATTGATGAGGGTCTTCGGTTTGCATCCGGTAATATTCATGTTTTTCGAGTGATTGACAATAAATTCAAAGAGAGTTGCTGTTTGAAGAAGACAGTGAATGGAGCAATTTATTCGATGACGGTTATTAATTTTAAAGAAGAACCTCGTTTGGTTACAGCATCATCCAGCGGTAAGGTCAATTTTTTTGTCTGGAAAAACAATATTTTGAATCCGGCCGGTTCCGAGATTTTTCTTGACGATAAATTGGTTTCGGTGGCCGGGATTGTATCCCCAACCCAAGTTCCCGAATTATTTGTTATCGGTTATCCTCAAAATTTATTGGTTCTCAGTTCCAACTAAAATTTAAACTACATAACTGTAAGGACATAACCTAAAAATAAGAGGTTATAAATTGAAAAGACGGCGAATATGTATAATTATTGGCATATTATTATGCTTAGTTGAATTTGGCGCCGAAGTAAACGCATTTGAAGCTAATCCGGGTGATTTAATGCAAATTCTTCATTTAAAAGTATTGACCTTAAATATTCATAGCGGGGTTAACTGGAGCGGAAAATACGATTTGGATACAATCGTTAAATTTATTAGCGAGGCTGATCCCGATCTGGTCGGCCTCCAGGAAGTTGACCGTTTTTGGTCCAGTACGAGTCAGTTTCAGGATTTACCCGGCGAATTAGCGCTTCGTTTAAAGATGTTTTCATCATATTCGGTATCACTGGCCCGGGATAATGGCTATTTTGGAAATTTAATTTTGAGTAAGTATCCGATTACACTGATGTGGGCCGAACAATTACCGGGTAGTTTGGAACGGCGCAGTTTTATGTTTACTCAAGTGACGATTAACGGTATACGAATTAATTTTGGTACCGCTCATTTGGGTTTGTCCGACAGCGATCGTTTACAGCAAGCCGCGACCATGCTGCGGCTTACCAGTCAGATTGATGGTCCGGTAATTATTACCGGCGATTTTAATGCGGATGCGAGCGATGACGGCGTCAAGGTGATTAAGGAAAACTTTATAGATGTTCAGGAATTATGCGGTTTGAAGCAAGGAACATTTCGTCTTAAGAATGGAAAAATCGGACCATTAATCGATTATATATTGATAACTCCTGAATTCGGCCTTGTCAATTTTCGAATTTTCGATAATTATATATCCGATCATCTCCCGGTAATGGCGGAATTGAGTTTAATGGTTAACTGAGGTATCTAAATTGGGGGAGCTAGATTAATTCGGGAAGTGTTTGGGTTACGGATAACAGAGGCTTAAATAAGTCTCCTCTTTTTACAAGGCGCTCAGGCGCTGTTTTTATTGTAAACATTACCGGATGGCAATCAGGCAACTCCTCCCAAAGGACCGGCATCGAAACGGGCGCCCGGGAAAAAGGACGAATGCTGTATACAGAGGCTATCGTCTTTCCTTTTAAGTTTTGCAAATGGTCGATATATACCTTGCCGCGCCGGTTGGAAACCTTACGTTCGTTGGTTGCCAAATCCGGGAAGCTTTTAATGATTAACTCTCCGATTTGTTTGACAAAATCACTGGTTTCTTGAAAACTGTAACGGGGAACGACCGGCAAATAAATATGGATTCCGGTGGCTCCCGAAACCTTGGGATATATTTTTAAATGATAATAATCCATCGTCACCTTGACGAACGAAGCGATTTTTAACGCATCGGCAAAGGTGGCCGGAGGCATGGGATCGAGATCAAAAATAATATATGAAGGGTAATCAAGGGCTTCGATCTTGGAAAGCCAAGGGTGAATTTCAATACAACCTAAATTAATGGACCAGATTAAAGTCTCCAGGTTATTAATCAGGACATAATTAATTTTACGTTCCGTGGAACCAATTAATTCGGTATCCACCCAGGGAGGTGGATCGGGAACATCTTTTTGATAAAAAAAATCTCCAGCGATCCCTTCCGGATATCGTACCAGGGATACGGGACGATTTGCCAGATGAGGCGCCAGGTAAGGCCAAATCCGGGCGTAATATTTTATTATATCCGCCTTGGTAAAACCGTCATCCGGCCAAAATATTTTATCCAAATTTTTTACCGGAATTTTATGTTGATTGATTTCTATGGTTTGCATTATTTCGCTATTATTTCTCCTCGAAATTACATTCCGACGGGGTTAAATCCGGCCGGAACCGTTTGAAGCTTGGATGTCTTAAATTACCGTCATCGGTAAGTTCCAGGTATTCCACTTCACATACCGCCAATGGTTTGGTCCACACTGTATTTTTTTGCCCAAAGGCGGTGCCGGTAAACGGACAGACCGGAGTTGCGATTTTATTCAGTTCGTTTTTAATTAAATCCGTTTCGTTTGCAGTGAAGCCGGACCCGACCATCCCGAATGATTTCAATTGATTTAAGTAGTACGCTCCTAAAATCAAGGAACTCAATTTTCCCTGAGTGGTTGGTTTGGTTGAATAACCGCAGATTATAAAATTACCAAATTTTTTTCTTTTAAATTTAAGCCAGGTTTCAGTTCGCTTACCCGGTAAATAACAACTTCTTTTTTGTTTAGCGATGATACCCTCCAGTCCCAGTTCGGCAATGGAATTGAAATAAGCTATACCTTCATTTTCGATGAAATCAGCTTGAACTATTTCGTCAACCCTTTGCAGATTCTCTTTTAAGAGCGAACGGCGCATTTCAATCGGTTTATTAATCAGTGGTTCTCCGTTTAAATACAGGAGATCGAAGGTGATATAAACCACAGGGATTGTATTTACCGCTCCTTGAATATGTTGCGAATTTCTTAAATGCGCCCTTTTTTGAAGCCGCCCGAAGTTAGGTCTATTATGGTGCAACGCAATAATTTCCCCATCCAGTAAAGAATCCGCTTTATTAAAATGACGGTGGATACCGAGTAATTCCGGGAATATAAATGAAATGTCCTTCCCATTTCGACTTTGTAAACGGGTTTCTTCCGTTAAAAAAGCCAGGCACCGGTAACCGTCCCATTTGATTTCATAAGTAAAATCCGGTGAATCAAATGGCTCAGTGATGGTTGTGAGCATTGGTTTTAAGGTTTTGGGCAGCATTTTACATTAATAATATTTAAAAACAAGGTTATTAAATTTAATTTTATTCCGATATTAATTATGCCAGTATTTTAGTTTATAATGCATCTGTTTTGCCATATCAAATGATAAAAAAGAAGGAGGATAAAAATGTCAAGAAAAAGTAAAATAATAGGGATGATCTGTATTTTGCTGGTAATGGTTTTATGTGTAGCCGGTATTGGTCTTTCTCAGGGAACTTCGCCGCTTAAAATCGAATTAATTACTGTAACTCCATCAACATTTAAACCGGGTAATACTCTCCATTTTACAGTGGCTGTTAAAAATCCGACCAGCAAAGCCACTTACTCCAACTTCACGGTTTATTTTCAGGTTGCGGAAGATGGGGCCACCAAGTTTATAGGTATCACCAACTGCCCCAAACTTAATGCCGGCGAAAAAAGAACAATTAATATTGCTCAAACTTATACTGTTACCGGTGCTTTTAACAAGCTGGCTTTTATTTTTACACCGATTGATCCTCCGCATGAATTCGGGACCCAGTTTCAAATAGTTTTCGTTAAGAGTTGTTCGTACTCAAAACAATTGCAACTTGCACCGTTAAAACCAATCAAGATGAATTTAATTAAATAATAGGTTTTATTGATTTATAGTTATTGAAAATACTCCGCTTTCGACTTGGCGGGGTATTTTTATGCTGGAACAATGGCTGACATCTATTATTGGCAGGAAATCAAATTATTATAAAGAACCAATAGTTTGCGGCGGTTTGTGGAAGTGGTTCACGATATCGATTTAGTCGTGGCTACTTTTGCTCCTGAGAAAGTAAAGAGAGGCTGAGCAAGGAGTGATCATAGAGTTTAACGCTAATCCGTACCGGCCCGATTTGGACTGGCGTTGGCTTCGTAAGGCGAAGGAATTGGGAATCATGGTTGCCGTTAATCCGGATGCGCATAGTACCGGGGAATTGGACTTGGCACGTTTTGGATTGCCGGTAGCCAGGAAAGGTTAGCATTAATATATTCGTTTCCATTTCGATATACTGTTGACAAATTATATTTAAGAAGTTTATAATCAATTTAGAAATCTATCGGTTGAAGGTCGTACGAGAGTTAATCCGTCATACGTTTTTAATCTACTCAAGGTTTAAATCCGTTGACGGCTTACACCGAAGGGGCTAAGATTTGGAAAACCCTGAATCAAAACTCTCAGGTAAAAGGAGTACGGCCCGACGAACTCTGGAGAGACCCGCCATGGGCGCCGAAGGGGCTAAATCCTTTTATTCATGTTGCATGGATATTCATGCTTGCATGAATAATAGAGGAACGAATCTCTCAGGCAAAAGGACAGAGAACAGGGCTTTAAAATGTTGATATTGCCCAAATTTCTGATTCTTTTCAAGAGGTCGTGAGATCTCGTTTTTATTTTTAGCCCGCGAAAGCGACATAGGCTGTTAAAACAATTATAAATTAGGAGGAATCAAATATGTCCAATGTCGCGTTACAAGAATACTTATCCAAAACTGATCCCGGGAAGATTAATGCCGGTTATTTAGGTTATCTGGCGGCTTTGACCGAAATTGCCAAAACCGCTCCGCCGGTTGCCCGATCTATCGTTAATGAAATAAAAGATCAACGAAGTAATTTAAAGTTAATCGCCAGCGAGAATTATTGTTCTCTTGCTACCCAACTGGCCATGGGGAACCTGTTTACCGATAAATATGCCGAGGGCTTTCCGCTGCATCGTTTCTATGCCGGATGCGATAATGTGGACGCGGTCGAATCTTATGCAGCCGAACTGGCTTGCCGGCTTTTCGGGTGCGATCATGCCTATATGCAGCCTCATAGTGGGGCGGATGCTAATTTAATAGCATATTGGGCGATCCTGAATGCCCGGGTGAAGATGCCGGAGATGGAGAAAATGAGTGAAACCGATCCATCCCATTTGACCAAGGAAGATTGGGATCGATTGCGTAACCAATTGGGAAATCAACGGCTGCTGGGAATGGACTATTATTCCGGAGGGCATTTGACCCATGGGTATCGGCAGAATGTTTCCGCCCAAATGTTTGATGCCTATACTTACGGGGTAGATCGGGAAACCGGACTACTTGATTATGACGTAATTGAAAAGATGGCTTTGGAAATCAAACCGTTAATTATTTTAGCGGGATATAGCGCTTATCCCAGAATGATTAATTTCAAACGATTGCGCCTGATCGCCGACAAGGTAAACGCGGTATTTATGGTTGATATGGCTCATTTTGCCGGTTTAGTCGCCGGGAAATTATTTGAAGGAGATTTTAATCCGGTCGCCCATGCTCAGGTGGTGACTTCAACAACCCATAAAACATTACGGGGGCCACGCGGCGGGATAGTTTTATGCAATAAGGAATTTGCGGAGCATGTTGATAAAGGCTGTCCATTAGTAATTGGAGGGCCATTGTCTCATATCATAGCGGCGAAGGCTGTTGCTTTAACAGAGGCTAATTCGCCTGAATTCAGAACTTATGCGGCTAAAGTCGTAAAAAACGCAAAAGTATTAGCTCAATCTTGTATTGATGAAGGAATGAACGTTGCCACCGGAGGAACTGACAACCATTTATTCCTGGTGAATGTAGTTCAATTCGGACTAACCGGGCGCCAAGCGGAAAGTGCGGTACGGGATTGCGGAATTACCTTAAACCGGAATTCCTTACCATTTGATATTAACGGGCCGTGGTATACCAGTGGGCTCCGAATCGGCACTGCGGCAGTTACCACCCTGGGGATGGGAGAACCGGAGATGAAGGAAATTGCGGCTATTGTAAAGTTAGTTCTTGCGAATACCAAAGCGGAAACAATTTCCAGCGGGGCGCATGCCGGAAAACCGAGCAAGGCCAAATATCGGATTGATGAAAAAATTAAGCAGGAAGCTCAAAAGAGAGTCAAGACACTACTTGATCGTTACCCGGTATATCCGGAACTAGATTTGGAGTTTTTAATCAAATACTTCGGATAAAAACAATATGTAACCACTAATGAACACGCGCACGCGATTAATGGACACTAATATTTGTAAAAATCGATTTATGATTTATTCGTGTGCATAAATCGAAGTATTTTCGGAGGTGCATAGAAATGATATTAAAACTGGGTCTACCGAAGGGGAGTCTTCAAGATTCTACGGTTCGGCTGTTTAGAAAGGCGGGTTATAATATTTCGGTTAGCGAACGTTCTTACTATCCGGCGATTGATGATCCGGAGTTGGAAGGGATGTTGATCAGAGCTCAAGAGATGTCGCGCTATGTTGAAGAAGGCGTGCTGGATACCGGTATTACCGGTAACGACTGGATCCTGGATAATAATTCGGATGTGGTGGTAGCGGCCGATTTATTATATTCAAAACAAACTTTAAATCCCTGTCGCTGGGTACTTGCCGTCCCTAACGATTCCTCATATCAAAAGGCCGCCGATTTGGCGGGAAAACGGATCGCCACCGAATTGATTCATGTTACCGCGAATTATTTTAAAAAGCATAATGTATCCGCTGATATTGAATTTTCCTGGGGCGCTACCGAAGTTAAACCTCCGGTGTTAGCCGATGCGATTGTGGAAATAACTGAGACCGGCAGTTCGCTGAAAGCTAATAAATTACGAATTATCGATACTGTTTTGGAGGTTAAAAATCAATTAATCGCTAATAAATCAGCTTGGGAAGATCCTTGGAAACGGCAAAAAATTGAGAATATCGCCATGTTGTTAAAGGGAGCTCTCCTTGCCGAAGGAAAAGTCGGTTTAAAAATGAATATTTTAAAACAAGATATGGATAAAGTATTGGTAATTTTGGATTCATTAAAAAATCCCACTATATCGCAGCTTTCCGATCCGGAGTGGATTGCCTTGGAAACGATTATTGATGAAAAGGTAGTGCGGGACCTGATTCCACAGTTAAAAAGGGCCGGGGCGCAGGGGATTGTGGAATATCCATTGAATAAAGTGATTTATTAAAAAGAGTGAAGAGTAAAGGGTAAAGAGTTAAAATATTCTTGAAATGAGGAAAACGAATGGGTTCCGTTACTCAAGATGAATTGATGGATAGGATCGGTAAACTGCAGCATTGTTTACGCTCTAAGGAGATCGATTTGGCTATTTTGAATGTAAACTCGGATCTCCATTATTATACCGGTTCGGTCCAACCTCTTTATTTACTAGTTCCGGCGGAGAGCGCTCCCCTTTTATTGGCAAGAAAAGCGTTACAACGGATTAGAGAAGAGGCTGCCCATATTAAATTGGAGCCATTTAACGGCACCAAGGATCTAATCCGGATCATTGAGGAAAATGGGTTCGCGGGAATAAAGAAAATAGGATTGACATTTGAAACCACCGCTTACGCAACCGTTAAGCGCTGGCAACAGTTGTTCGGCAATGTGGAGTTAGTGGATTTATCATGGGATATCAAGGCGTTACGCATGGTTAAATCAGAAACCGAAATTGCTATTCAAACCAGGGCAGGCACGATTATGGCGGAACTACCGGCTTTGATAAGAAAAAATTTTAGTCCGGGAATGACGGAACTTGAACTAAGCGCAATCATTGAAAATTATTTCCGTTTAAACGGACATGGGGTCCTGGTTCGCTGCCGGCGCGAAGGAATCGAAATGACTTTTGGAGTGTGTTCAGCCGGAATCAATACGTTGGCGGGAACTAAGTTTGATGGTATTTGCGCGGGAATAGGAGTTTCGACCGCAGTACCATATGGAGCTTGTTATGATCCGATCGATCGCGGAACCCCGGTTTTACTTGACTATGCTTATAATTTAGAGGGATATCACATCGATCAAACCCGAATGTTCAGTTGGGGAAGCCCTTTACCTGAAGTAATAAAGGCTTATGATGCCATGCTGCAAGTAGAGAAGCATGTTATTTCATTATTAAATCCTGGTAGAAATTGGGAAGACGTTTATGAAGCCGGATTACAACTTGCGATTGAACTTGGTTATGAAAAAGAATTTATGGGATTGGGACCTGAAAAAGTTAAATTTGTAGGCCATGGCTTGGGGCTTGAACTTGATGAACCGCCATTTTTGGCGCCTAAAAAAAACATCCCATTAGTGACTGGAATGGTGGTCGCGGTCGAACCCAAGGTTAGTTTACCAGGAATTGGGGTTATCGGAGTTGAGGACACTCTGGTAATTCGTGAAGGCAATCCGGAAGTAATTACCATTGCTGATAATCAATTTTTAATCATATAATTCATTTATTTATTAAAATAACTATTCATTTTAATAAATAAATGCGGACATATTTTCAGCTTATCTCCCATAGGATGTGATGAAATAGAATTTGGGGGGGATAAGGATGAAGAATCTTGAGATTAAAAAGGTGGGAATTGGTTCGGTTTTCAAGTTGTGTTTTATTACCGGAGCGGTCTTGGGATTAATCGCTTGCGTGATCTTTTTGATTA